>DATBZM010000058.1:0-2310 GCA_036513175.1 Xanthobacteraceae bacterium
CAACATCCCGCCAGCCGAAGCCGAGGAACGCTACTATGCCATGATGGAGCAACCCGCCATGGCGGCGTGACTCAAACGAAACAGCCTCCGCAAACCCGGGGCGGTTCAATGAGGCGTTCTTTTTCGTGCTAAGGTAGAACCGCGTCGATCCAAAACAAGTACCCGACTTCACTGCACTCCGCGGTGACCCGACCGGCCGGAGTCGACGTATACCGGTCGTCCGGTTCGGGCTTGCCAGGAGCGCGAAACGCTCGCAGGCTGGGCCTTAACCGGCATCAATCCGGTGGATTTCGGTTGCAGCCTCCGTCCGGCGCCCTACGGTTTCGCCCGGCGCACAGGCAATCGAGGGAGGAAAGATGGACGCCAATCTGCGCCGGCAGACGCTGAGCGACACTTTGCGGCGCAGCGCAGCGCGCATTCCGGGCCGACTCGGCATTGCCTGCGGCGCGACACGCTGGACCTATGCTGAGCTTCACGGCGTCTGCGAGCGCCTGGCCGCGGGCCTCGCCGCGCGCGGGATCAGGCGCGGCGACAAGGTTGCGGTTCTCGCCCGCAACTCGCACGGCTTCGTGGCGCTGAGATATGCGCTGATGCGGCTCGGCGCGGTCATAGTGCCGATCAATTTCATGCTGCAGGCCGACGATGTCGCCTTTATCCTCAATCACTCGGGCGCGCGGATGCTCGCCACAGACAGCGGCATGGCGGAGGTCGGGCGCAAGGCCGCCGCGCTGGCGCCGCATGTGAGCGAATTCGTATGGCTGCCGTCGGAGGAGGAGAGCGCGCCGGTCGAGGGCATGACGAACGTCCTGGCGCTCATCGAGGCGGGCGGCGAGCCGCCGGGCATCGGGCCGGAGAGCCCCGACGTGGCGCAGATCGTCTACACCAGCGGCACGGAATCGCGGCCCAAGGGCGTGCAGCTGACCCATGACGCGATCCTCTGGCAATATGTGAGCTGCATGGTCGACGCGAGCATATCGGGCGACGACGTCGCCGTGCATGCGCTGCCGCTCTATCACTGCGCGCAGCTCGACGTGTTCCTCGGGCCCTCGATCTACGCCGGCGGCGTCAACATCGTCACCGCCAAGCCTGTTCCCGACAATATCTTCCGCCTCATCGGGCGCGAGCGGGCGACCTCGTTCTTCGCGCCGCCGACCGTCTGGATCTCGATGCTGCGCTCGCCCGGCTTCGATGCCGCCGATCTTTCGAGCCTCAGGAAAGGCTATTACGGCGCATCGATCATGCCGGTCGAGGTGTTGCGCGAAATGGCGAGGCGGATGCAGGACGTTCGCTTGTGGAACCTCTATGGCCAGACGGAGATCGCGCCGCTTGCGACCATGCTCGGCCCTGAGGACCAGCTGCGCAAGCCCGGCTCGTGCGGCCGGCCGGTGCTCAACGTCGAGACCCGGGTCGTCGACGACAAGATGCGCGATGTTAAGCCCGGCGAGGTCGGCGAGATCGTGCACCGCTCGCCGCATCTGATGACGGGCTACTACAAGGACGAGGAGAAGACGGCGGAGGCGTTCCGCGGCGGCTGGTTCCATTCCGGCGATCTGGCGACGGTCGACGCCGAGGGTTTCATCAGCGTCGTCGACCGCAAGAAGGATATGATCAAGACCGGCGGCGAGAATGTCGCGAGCCGCGAGGTCGAGGAGGCGATCTACCGGCTAGCGGGCGTCTCGGAAGTCGCGGTGATCGGCGTGCCGCACCCGCATTGGGTGGAGGCGGTGGTCGCCGTCATCGTGCCGAAGGCGGACGCGGGCCTCGCCGAGCGCCATGTGCTCGCTTTCGCGCACGCGCATCTCGCCACGTTCAAGGTCCCGAAGCGCGTGGTGTTCGCTGACGCGCTGCCGAAGAACCCGAGCGGCAAGATTTTGAAGCGCGAACTGCGCGAGGCGCATGTGAAGGCGTTTGGGTGACAACGGCCGCGGGCTCGGCTGGGATTTGCGCGCTTGCAGGGTTTCCGGGTCGCGAAAGGCGCCTTTGGTTCTGGCGAGCGCGTTGCTTTGATCGCGCTCGTCGCAGCGTCCGCGCTCGCGGGCGAAGCCGGGCCTCGCACGCTCATCCTCCTCGCCTCGACCGAACGATTGGCGACCTACGGTCGCCATGGGCTGACCAACCGCACGTTCGGCGGGATCACGCGCGTCGATTAACGCGCGATCGTGGAGGACAGGTAGCTCAGCAGGCCGTTGGAGATGTGCCGCGGGCTATGCACGCCGACCTGCCGCCCAAGCCTGCCTGCTCCCCCGCGTTGTGGCTTGCTCAACGCCCCCGTTATCGAAGCCAAGCCCTTTGAGCTGTGGGGTGGCGACG
>DATBZM010000059.1:0-4653 GCA_036513175.1 Xanthobacteraceae bacterium
TCCTACGCGGATCTCGCGGCCGCCGCGCACCTCTCGTCGATCGATTATCTGGGTGACGTGCCGTGGAGCGAAAACGAGGCGGCGAAACACTGGTACGCGCGGGTGAAGTCGCGCCCGTCGTTCCGTCCGCTGCTGGTCGACACCCACGCCGGCATCCCGCCGTCGCCGACCTACGCGAACCTCGACTTCTGAACGATGCTGCTGCGCTCAAGCGGGCGCTCGGCGAGCAGGCGCGCACGCTCGGCTTCGACGTGCTTGCCGTGACCCGGCCCGATGCGATCCCGCACGCCGAGGACGCGCTCGCGCGGTTCATTGCCGACGGCTTCCACGGCGACATGGATTGGCTCGCCGCAAGCCCGGCGCGGCGCGGCGATCCACGCACGCTGTGGCACGATGTCCGCTCGATCGTGATGCTCGGCGTGAATTACGGCCCCGGGCACGATCCGCTCGCGATCCTCAAGGAGCGCGAGCGCGGCGCGATCTCGGTCTACGCGCAGGGCGATGACTATCACGAGGTGATCAAGCCGCGGCTCAAGACGCTGGCGCGCTGGCTGGTCGAGAAGGCGGGCGGCGACGTGAAGGTGTTCGTCGACACCGCGGCCGTGATGGAGAAGCCGCTCGCCGCCAGCGGCGGACTGGGCTGGCAAGGCAAGCATACCAACCTCGTGTCGCGCCGCTTCGGCTCGTGGCTCTTTCTCGGCGCGATCTTCACGACGCTCGACCTGCCGCCCGATGCGGCCGAGACCGACCATTGCGGCCAATGCCGCGCCTGCCTCGACGTCTGCCCGACCGCCGCCTTCCCGGCGCCCTACCGGCTCGATGCGCGCCGCTGCATCTCCTACCTCACGATCGAGCACAAGGGACCTATTCCGCGCGAGCTGCGCCCGCTGATGGGCAACCGCATCTATGGCTGCGACGATTGCCTCGCGGTCTGCCCGTGGAACAAGTTCGCCACGCTGGGCCGCGACGCCAAGCTCGCGGCGCGCGAGGCACTGGTCGCGCCGCGGCTCGACGAGCTGGCGCGGCTCGATGAAACCGCGTTTCGCGCGCTGTTTGCGAAATCGCCGGTCAAGCGCACCGGCCGCGACCGCTTCGTGCGCAACGTGCTGATCGCGATCGGCAACAGCGGCGAGCCGGCGCTCGCGGCGGCCGCCGAGGCACGGCTCGACGACGCGTCGCCGCTGGTGCGCGGCGCCGCCGTATGGGCGCTCGGCCGGCTCGCGCCGAAGAATCGCTTCGCCGCGGTCGCGGCGGCGCGGGCTTCGCATGAAACGGATGCGACCGTCGTGGACGAATGGGCCGCTAATTCGGAGGTTATGGACCGGCAATCTTGATCTTCGCCAGCGCCGCGTCGAATTCCGACATCCGGGTGATGATATCCCCGCCGCCCTGGCGGATGAAATACTCCACCTGAAGATTGACGATCGAGCCATCGTTATCGGCCGATAGCCGGAAATCGCCGCGATAGCCGAGGATCGGCTTGCCTTGCGCAAACGCGTAGCCGATTTCGGCGGCGGTGCCGCTGTCGACGTCGACACCGTCGAGCACCGCAAAGACCATGTCGCAGCCGTCGATCAACGCCCGGTTCTTGGCGCCGATGCGTGGGTTGAGCCTGCGCCACGTGTCGCGTCGTGCCTCGCCATAGGGCATGTGCGCTGCCGCCGTCATCTCCGCGGCGAGCCCAGGCTCGATGCCGAGCGGATTGGTTGCGCTCCATGGATCGAGATCGACATGGCCCAGGCGCCGGACGGCCGCCACCACGACCTTCTCATGAAATACCCGGCCCGCTTCGGAAAAGCCTAACGGTCCAGCGAGATAGACCTTCATCGCCTGCCTCCTTCGCGGATCGGGCAATCCCGCAGCGGCCGGCGCAGCGGATGTCGCGGCCAGGACCCGCGCGAGTGCCCGCCTCGAGCCGCCGGTCGCGATCCCGCAACGCGTTTTCGCTGTACTTTTCAGCGCAACCTTATCATATCGCGCACGCAGAATCGGGCCGCACGGAATCGGCGCCATGTCCACCCTCGTCTGCCTCGGCCTCGGCTACTCGGCGCAGCACTATGTGGCGGCCTTCGGCGCGCGCTTCACCCGCATCGTCGGCACCAGCCGCACGGCCGAGCGCGTTGCAGACTTGGCAGCCCGCGACTTCGACGGCCGCAAGCTCGAGATGATGGTGTTTGACGGCTGTGCGGCGTCGCGCGCGCTGCTTGCCGTAGTCGAGCAGGCCAATGCCTTGCTGATCTCGGCCGCGCCGGACGAGCGAGGCGATCCGGTGCTCGGCGCGCTGCACGAGGCGCTGGCGGCGGCGGCGCGGCTCAATGCCGTGGTGCTGCTTTCGACCATCGGCGTCTACGGCGACCGGGGCGGCGGCTGGGTCGACGAGACCGCGGCGCTCGATCCCGCCAACGAGCGGGTGCGGCCGCGGATGGCGGCCGAACAGGCCTGGCAGGCGTTCGGGCGTCGGCGCGGGATCGCGATCGCGGTGCTGCGCCTCGGCGGCATTTATGGGCCGGGACAGAATGCACTCGTCAACGTGCGGCTCGGGCGCGCGCGCAATGTCGACAAGCCCGGCCAGGTGTTCAACCGCATTCACGTGGACGACATCGCCCAGGCGATCGATGCGGCCTTCGCGCATCGCGCCGACGGCGCCTTCAACGTCACGGACGATGCGCCGAGCCCGCCGGGCGATCCGATCGCGTTTGCGGCGGAGCTTCTCGGCCTCCTGCCGCCGCCGGTCATTTCGTTTGCGGAGGCGGTGAAGACCATGTCGCCGCTCGCCGCGAGCTTCTATGCGGAGAACCGGCGCGTGCGCAACGACAGGCTCAAGCAGGTGCTCGGCGTGCGGCTGCGGCATCCGACGTTTCGCGAGGGATTGCGGGCGCTGCACGCGGATGGCGAACACGAATCCTAGCCATCCCGCGTCATGCCCGCGCTTGTCGCGGGCATCCACGTCTTACGGACCTTCCCCAAGCAAGACGTCGATGGCCGGGACATAGGCGAGCGAAGCGACGCCGTTGTTCGAACGGCTATGCCCGGCCATGACGGAAAAAGTCGTGAGCGCCAGTCACGCGCTCGCGTGATTGATGAATTTCTCCGGTGGCGCCTCGCCCCATTGCGAGACGAGCGCCTCCTCGGCGGCGACCAGGTTCGAGCCGTTGGCGAGGTTGAGACGGTCGGAGTCGGCCCAATGCTCGTGCACGCGGCCCCACGGGTCGGCCCAGTAGTCGTAGACTTGGCTGCCGAGCACGTGCCGGCCGATCCCCCACATGTGCTCGTACTTGCCCGCCTGCTGCAGCCACTCGTGACCCATGCACACGTCGTCGATGTCCTCGACCTCGAACGACAGGTGATTGAGGCCGGTCTTGGGGTGATTGAGGCAGAACAAGACGTGGTGATCGACATAGGCGTCACCGCGATCGCAGCGATTGAACGAGCCGATCAGGTTCTCCTTCTCGCCCGCATAGACGTCGTCCGAGCAGATGAAGCCGAGCGTCTCGCGGAACCATTTGACGGTCTCGGCGAACTTCGGCGTCATCAGCACGCCATGGCCGACCCGCTTGACGTGCGAGGGCCCCTTGGGCAGCCGCATCAGCTCGCCGGCGCGCGACAACGGATTTTCGCCGGTATTGAGCCTCTGGCGCGGCTTGCTCTTGAGCGGCGCCACCGGCGCGATCCCGTGCACGACGTCGATCTGATAGCCGTTCGGCTCGGTCAGCCGCACGCGCTTGCCGCCGCCCGGCTCGTCGATCGACTCGATGCCGGAGGCGCCCGGCGCCGTGGCGAGACGTTCGAGATCGTCTTCGCTTGCCGCGTGGTACGCAAAGCCGACGAATTTCGGCTCGCCCTTTTCGGTGACATGGATGTGATGGTTCGGATCGGTCCCGCGCATGTAGAGCGCGTTCGCGGTGCGCTCGGTCCTGACGAGGCCGAATCGCGTCAAGAATTCCTCCTGCACGTCGAGATCGGGCGCACGAAACCGCCCCCACGCGATGTCGGTCACTTTGATGCCAGGCATTTCCGCACCCTTTCCGGTCACGATTTTGTCGACACATTGTCGCCGCGCGAATTCGAAAGCAAGCGGCGAAGCCGGCGTTCAAAACTCCTCGATCGCCGCGAGCAGCCGCGCAATGTCCTCCGGCCGCGACAACCGATGGTCGCCGTCCTTCACCAGGGTGAGCACCACATCGTCCTGGGCGAGCCGCGATACCAGCTCCACGGCATGCCCCCACGGCACGTCCGGGTCCTCGACCCCCTGCAGGATGCGCACCGGGCAGCCGGTCTCGATCAGGCCGCCGAGCAGCAGATGCTTGCGCCCGTCCTCGATCAGCCGCCGCGTGATCGGGTAGGGCGCGATGTCGTATTGCGAGGGACGCAGCCATGATCCCTTCGTCTCGATCGCACGGCGGATCTCGGGCGAGAATTTCTTCCACATCAGCGCTTCGGTGAAATCGACCGCCGGCGCGATCAGCACCATGCCGGCGAGGCTTGCGGCCGGCGCACCGGCGCGGCGCAGCTCGCGCGCGAGCAGCAGCGCGATCCAGCCGCCCATCGAGGAACCGATCAGCACTTGCGGACCGCGGCAGCAGGCGTGGAACACGGCGAGGCTTTCCTCGAGCCAGCGACCGATCGTGCCGTCGGCGAATTCGCCTTTCGATT
>DATBZM010000060.1:0-21996 GCA_036513175.1 Xanthobacteraceae bacterium
AACGCAAGCGCGAATCCTGCGCACCGAGCACTGCGCCCGCGCTCCCTCTCCCCGCGTGCGGCTGTTGAATGCACACTTTTGATTCGCTCTGTCGATATCCGAAGCGGAAAAACGTGAGTCTTTCGAATCCCTTGACTTGGATCCGGCGTGCTCTGCTGTCCCAAGGGGTGGGTCCGCGTAACCCATTGGCGAAGAATCGGATTCTGAGAAGTGTGAATCGAATAGCCGCGCGCGGGGAGAGGGAGCGCGGACGTCGTGCTCACCTCACATGCGGTCGTTCTGCCTTCGCCCAAGGTTCCCGCAACCGAACCTTAAGGGCCGGGGTTGCAAGAGGGTGGGCCCTGACGGCAGGCCCCGCCCGAGACCCGATCCGGGGGCTGAATTCATGCCTTGCAACAAAAAAGTCGGGCTCTGGCCTTAGTCCATTGTTCTGTCACGGAATTCCACCCATGCGCGACTCCGGAAGATGCCCCGGCCGAGACCTTTCGCCCTATCAAAATACCGGCGCCGATTTGACAGCGGGGGGTGACTTACCCATTTTCCCCGCGACATCGGGGGACGATTCCGCCGTGAATCGCCCCACCGTATCCGTAAAAACCAGTGGTAAATCATGAACATAGTCGTCGTCGAATCGCCGGCTAAAGCGAAAACCATCAACAAATACCTCGGCCGGGGCTACGAGGTGCTGGCCTCGTTCGGCCACGTGCGCGACCTGCCCGCGAAGGACGGCTCGGTCGATCCCGACCACGACTTCAAGATGATCTGGGAGGTCGACGGCAAGGCGCAGAAGCGTCTTTCCGACATCGCCAACGCGGTCAAGGGCGCCACCAAGCTCATCCTCGCCACCGACCCGGATCGCGAGGGCGAGGCGATCTCCTGGCACGTGCTCGAGGTGCTCAAGGCCCGCAAGCTGCTCAAGGACGTCGACGTCGAGCGCGTCGTCTTCAATGCCATCACCAAGAGCGCCGTCACCGAGGCGATGAAGAATCCGCGCAAGATCGACCAGGCGCTGGTCGATGCCTACCTCGCGCGCCGCGCGCTCGACTATCTGGTCGGCTTCACGCTGTCGCCGGTGCTGTGGCGCAAGCTGCCGGGCTCGCGCTCGGCCGGGCGGGTGCAGTCGGTGGCGCTGCGCCTCGTGTGCGACCGCGAGCTGGAAATCGAGAAGTTCGTCGCGCGCGAATACTGGTCGCTGGTGGCGACGCTCGCCACCCCGCGCCGCGAGACCTTCGAGGCGCGCCTCGTGGGCGCCGACGGGCAGAAGATCACCCGCCTCGACATCGGCACCGGCAAGGAGGCCGAGGACTTCAAGCAGGCGCTGGAAAAGGCCGCCTTCACGGTCGCGCAAGTCGAATCCAAGCCGGCCAGGCGCAACCCCTACCCGCCCTTCACGACCTCGACCCTGCAGCAGGAGGCGAGCCGCAAGCTCGGCTTCGCGCCGGCCCACACGATGCGGGTGGCGCAGCGGCTCTACGAGGGCGCCGACATCGACGGCGATACCGTCGGTCTCATTACTTATATGCGCACCGACGGCGTCGACATGGACGAGGGCGCGGTGCGCTCGATCCGCGACATGATCGGCGCCGACTTCGGCGCCCGCTACGTCCCCGACGCGCCGCGCAAATACCAGGCGAAGACCAAGAACGCGCAGGAAGCGCACGAGGCGATCCGCCCGACCGACGTGTCGCGCCGGCCGAAGGACGTCGCCAAGTTCCTCGAGGCCGACCAGGCCAAGCTCTACGAGCTGATCTGGATCCGGGCGCTGGCCTGCCAGATGGAGTCGGCCGAGCTCGAGCGCACCACCGTCGACATCACCGCCAAGGTCGCGGCCCGCATGCTCGAGTTGCGCGCCAACGGCACCGTCATCAAGTTCGACGGCTTCCTCGCCGTCTACCAGGAAGGCCGCGACGACGAGCCGGAGGACGACGAGTCCCGCCGCCTGCCCGAGATGAGCGCGGGCGAGCGGCTGGAGAAGCGCAAGATCGACGCCACCCAGCATTTCACCGAGCCGCCGCCGCGCTACTCGGAAGCCTCCCTGGTCAAGCGCATGGAGGAGCTCGGCATCGGCCGCCCCTCGACCTACGCGTCGATCCTGCAGGTGCTCAAGGACCGCAAATACGTGCGCATCGACAAGCGCCGCCTGGTGCCGGAGGACCGCGGCCGCATCGTCGTGGCGTTCCTGGAGAACTTCTTCGCGCGCTACGTCGAGTACGATTTCACCGCCGGGCTCGAGGACGAGCTCGACCGCGTCTCCAACAACGAGCTTCCCTGGCGCGACCTGTTGCGCGACTTCTGGCGCGATTTCACCGCCGCGGTCGTCGAGATCAAGGATCTCAAGATCAGCCAGGTCATCGATGTGCTGAACGAGATGCTCGGGCCGCACATCTTCCCGCCGCGCGCCGACGGCGGCGATCCGCGCCAGTGCGTCGTGTGTGGCACCGGCCAGCTCTCGATCAAGCTCGGCAAGTTCGGCGCCTTCGTCGGCTGCTCGAACTACCCGGACTGCCGCAACACCCGTCCGCTCACCGCCGCGGGCGAGGGCGGCATGGAGCCGTCGAAGAAGCTCGGCGACGATCCCGAGAGCGGCCTCGAGGTCACGCTGCGCTCCGGCCGCTTCGGCCCTTATGTGCAGCTCGGCGAGGCCAAGGATGGCGAAAAGCCCAAGCGCGCCGGATTGCCCAAGGGCACCGAGCCGGCCGCGGTCGATTTCGAGCTAGCGCTCAAGCTTTTGTCGCTGCCGCGCGAGATCGGCAAGCATCCCGAGGACGGCAACCCGATCGTCGCCGGCATCGGCCGCTTCGGGCCCTATGTGCTGCACAACAAGACCTACGCCAACCTGGAGAACAGCGAGGAGGTCTTCACGGTCGGCATCAACCGCGCCGTCACGCTGATCGCCGAGAAGATCGCCAAAGGCCCGAGCAAGGGACGTTTCGGCCAGGACCCCGGCCGTCCGCTCGGCGACCATCCCGCCAAGGGGGGACCGATCGTGGTCAAGAAAGGCCGCTACGGCCCCTATGTGAGCCACGCGGGCGTCAACGCGACCCTGCCGAAGGATGTCAGCCCTGAGCAGGTCACGCTCGCGCAGGCGGTCGAGCTCATCGATGCGCGCGCCGGCACCGGCGGCGGGTCGAAGCGCAAGTCGGCCAAGTCTGCCGCCAAGTCCGCCGCCAAGGCTCCGGCCGGCGCGACCACCGGCGATGCGCCGCGCGCGCGCCGCGCCAAGCCCGCAAGGCCGCCCGCGCCGACCGCCGCCAAGCCGTCCAAGGGGGCGGCGAAGCCCGCCGCCAAGAAAAAGAAGGCCGCCAAATAGCTGCGCCCGCGCTCCCTCTCCCCGCTCTTGCGGGGAGAGGGAGCGCGACGTCACTGCTCACCTCACATGCGATTGCCCTGGATCAAGTCGGGAGCAGGGTTTCGCCTGAAAATGCTCCTGGCAATCCGGCCGGGTGCTTCCCATATTCGGCTCAGCGCCTTATGGAAAAGGTCTTGGCTGCTCAACAGCGCCCGCAACGCGGGCTTCCCTCGAAGGACGAGTTGCTCGCCTTCGTCTCCACTCAATCCGGCAAGGTCGGCACGCGCGAGGTCGCGCGCGCCTTCGGGCTCAAGAACGCCGACCGCGCCGCACTCAAGACAATGCTGAAAGAACTGACCGATGACGGGCGCCTCGAGCGCCGTCGCAAGAAACTGCACCATGCCGGCGCCCTGCCCGCCGTGGTGATCGCCGACATCACGGGACGCGATGCTGACGGCGAGCTGATCGCGGTCCCGACCGAATGGGATAGCGAGGCGCATGGCGAAGCGCCAAAAATCCGCATCCTGGTGCCGCGCAAGGCCAAGCCCGCCGAGACCGCCGGCGTCGGCGACCGCGCGCTTCTCAAGACCGAGGAGATTGCCGACGAGGACGACGCGATCCACTATCGCGGCCGCGTCATCAAGCTCATCGAGCGCGCCAAGCAGCGCATACTCGGCATCTTCCGCGCCGTCGCCGACGGCGGACGCCTCGTGCCGGTCGACAAGAAGAACGCCGGCCGCGAGCTGACGATCGCGCCGCACCACACCGGCGGCGCGCAAGAGGGCGACCTCGTCGCCGTCGAGGTGCAGAAATCGGGCCGCTTCGGGCTGCCGGTCGCGCACGTGAAGGAGCGGCTCGGCTCGCTCGCGAGCGAGAAGGCCGTGAGCCTGATCGCGATCCATGCGCACGGGATTCCGCACGTCTTCGCCAAGGCGATCGAGCACGAGGCCGAGCGCGCCCGACCCGCGACACTGGACAGGGGCCGCGAGGACTGGCGCGAGGTGCCGCTCGTCACCATCGATCCGGTCGACGCCAAGGACCACGACGACGCGGTGTTCGCCCGCGTCGACACCGACGTCACCAATCCGGGCGGCTTCATCATCGATGTCGCCATTGCCGACGTCGCGCACTACGTGCGGCCGGGCTCCGCGCTCGACCGCGAGGCCTTCGAGCGGGGGAATTCCACCTACTTCCCCGACCGGGTCGTGCCGATGCTGCCCGAGCGCATCTCCAACGATCTGTGCTCGCTGCGCCCGGGCGAGGACCGCGCCGCGCTCGCGGCCCGCATGGTGATCGGCGCCGACGGGCGCAAGCGCTCGCATACCTTCCACCGCGTGCTGATGCGCTCGTTCGCGCGGCTGCACTACGCGCAGGCGCAGGACGCAATCGACGGCCGCCCCGACGGCGTCACCGAGCCGCTGCTGGCGCTCGTGCTGCGCCCGCTCTATGCGGCTTATGCGGCGCTCAAGCGGGCGCGCGAGGAACGCAGCCCGCTCGATCTCGACCTGCCGGAGCGCAAGATCCTGCTCAAGCCGGACGGCACCATCGACCGCGTGGTGACGCCGCAGCGCCTCGACGCGCACCGGCTGGTCGAGGAGTTCATGATCCTCGCCAACGTGGCGGCGGCCGAGACGCTCGAGCGGGCGCGCACGCCGCTGGTCTATCGCGTGCATGACGAGCCGTCGGTGGAAAAGCTCCACGCGCTGCGCGAATTCCTCGCCACCCTCGACATTTCGCTGCCCAAGGCCGGCGCGATGCGGCCCGAGCAGTTCAACCGCATTCTCGAGCGCGTGAAGGGGGGCGACAACGAGACCCTGGTCAACGAGGTGGTGCTGCGCAGCCAGGCGCAGGCCGAATACGCGGCCGAGAACTACGGCCATTTCGGCCTCAACCTGCGCCGCTACGCGCACTTCACGTCGCCGATCCGAAGATATGCCGACCTGATCGTCCACCGCGCGCTGATCCGCGCGCTCAAGCTCGGCGACGACGGCTTGCCCAATGACGCCGATCCGGCGGCGCTCGCCGAGATCGGCGCGCGCATCTCGGCGACCGAGCGGCGCTCCATGGCGGCCGAGCGCGAGACCGCCGACCGGCTGATCGCGCATTTCCTCGCCGATCGCGTCGGCGCGACCTTCGAGGGGCGCATCAGCGGCGCGACCCGCGCCGGCCTGTTCGTCAAGCTCGACGAGACCGGCGCCGACGGCTTCATTCCGGCGCGCACCATCGGCGACGACTATTTCCGCTTCCACGAGGACAAGCGCGCCCTGATCGGCGACCGTTCGGGCGAGACCCACCGGCTCGGCGACCGCGTCTCGGTGCGGCTCGTCGAGGCCGTGCCGGTCGCCGGCGCGTTGCGCTTCGAGCTGTTGTCGAGCGGGCGGACCGGCGCCCGCCGCGGCCGCCGCGACCGCGGCACGGATCGTGCGGATCGCCCGCCGCAGGGCCAGCGCATGGGGCGGCGGCGATGAACGCGCCGCTCGTCTTCACCGGCCGCCCGGAGCGCCCGCTCGCCCAGGCGATGGGGCGCGGCTGGCGCTGCCGCTGCCCCAATTGCGGCAAGGGCCGGCTGTTTCGCGCCTTTCTCAAGGTCGTCGACCGTTGCGAGGTGTGCGGCGAGGAGTACTTCCACCAGCGCGCCGACGATGCGCCGCCCTATTTCGTCATCCTCATCACCGGCCACATCGTGGTGCCGCTCGCGCTCGCCGTCGAAGTGGCCTTCTCGCCGCCCTATTGGGTGCATGCGGTGCTGTGGGGGCCGTTGACGATCGCGCTGGCGCTCGGTCTATTGCAGCCCGTCAAGGGCGCGATCGTCGCCTGGCAATGGGCGAACCGCATGCACGGCTTCGATCCCGACTGTCGCGACGACGTGATGCTTGCGGACCGCCGCGAGGACGGCAGACCATGAACGACGTCGGGGCGCGGGTGCTCGAGCGCCTGCGCAAGCTGGACAACGTGCGCGAGTTTGCGACGGTGCGGCCGCGCGATGCCGCGACGATGATCATCATCGACCGCGCCGCCTCCACGCCCAAGGTGCTGCTCGGCCGCCGCCACGCCGGCCACAAGTTCATGCCGGACAAGTTCGTCTTTCCCGGCGGCCGCGTCGAGCCGCTCGACCGGCGGATGCCGTCGGCGAGCCCGATCGAGCCGCGCGTCGAGGCGCGGCTGATGGCCGCGATGGCGCGCCCGAGCGCCGCCAAGGCGCGCGGTCTCATGCTCGCGGCGATCCGCGAGACCTTCGAGGAGACCGGCATCCTGCTGGGCGCGAAAACGCGCGCGCCCCTGCGCTCGCCCGGCGGCGCCTGGGACGCCTTCGCGCAGGAGGGCGTCGCGCCCGATCTCGCGGCCGTGCATTTCGTCGCCCGCGCCATCACGCCGCCCGGCCGCACCAAGCGCTTCGACACCCGCTTCTTCGCCATCGATGCCGGCGCCATCGCGGCACGCCGCGACGGCGCCGTCGGCCCCGACACCGAGCTGACCGAGCTGGTGTGGCTGCCGATCACGCAAGCCTCGCGCCTCGACATGCCGGCGATCACGACCGCGATGCTGGAAGAGCTCAACGCCCGCATCGCGGCCGGTTTCGGCCACGACCTGCCGGTGCCGTATTATCGGGTGGTGAATCGCAGGCGTGCGCGCGAGCTGCTGTGAAACGGCTCTGAAGCATGATATTGTTTTTCTATGACAAAATTGCTCGAACAAGGAATCCGGGCCGTCCAGGAACTCCCCGCCGAACGCCAAGATATGGCGGGAGAGCTTCTGTTGACGCTCGCCGCCAGCGAATCGCCATATGGGTTGACGCGTGAGCAGATCGAAGACGTGAAGCTCGCGATCGAGGAAGCAGACCGCGGTGAGCTTGCCACCGACAACGAGATGGCCGAAACCTGGAAGAAGTTCGGTCTGTGAGACTGCGCTTCACGCGGCGTGCGCGCCGCCATCTGGGTGCCATTTCCGAGTACATCACCGAGCGGAATCCCGACGCTGCGCGGCGCGTCGGTACACGAATCCGGGAGACGATCGACCTCCTGGCTACCTTCCCCGAGATAGGACATGAAGGCGCGTTGTCGGGAACCCGCGAAATGGTCGTGCCGGGATTGCCTTACATCGTCGTTCACCGCATCGAAGCCGACGCTGAAGAAACGCTTGTGATCCTCGGTGTCTACCATGGCGCACAGATGCGGCCGGGACAGAAGCGGCGATAAGACTGCGCCCGAGCGTGCTCGGGCGCGACGTCCTTCTCGACGCTTACACGGCGTGTTGCCGAGTGCGGCTCGGGCGCGACCGGGCGCGCTGGGGCAGGTCCCGCCGCGGCCGTCGTCTCGCGGGTGTAGGCGATGCTGGAAGAGCTCAACGCCCGCATCGCGGCCGGCTTCGGCCACGACCTGCCGGTGCCGTATTATCGCGTGGTGAACCGGAGGCGCGCGCGGGAGCTGCTGTGAAATCGCTCTGCCCTCATCCTGAGGAGCTTGTCGTCGCGCAGCGACGACAAGCGTCTCGAAGGATGGGCGGCCACTGAGTGCGCGGCCCATGGTTCGAGACGCGACGCACGCAAGTCGGCTCTATCTAGCCGACTTGCGTGCGTCGCTCCTCACCATGAGGCGGATTGAGGGCACGGCCGGCGGAGCGCCTAAGGCGCGAACTTCACCGTGATCCCGCCGCCCGCATAAAAGCTGGTTTCGCTCGCGAACTCGATGCCCGCCGGCATCCCGTGCGTGCCTAGCGGGCCAGTAACGCCCGCGTTTCCGACAATGACCGGAGCCGAAACTCCGGGGACGCGGTTGTCATAGTTCAATCCCACGAAGCCGTTGAGCTCCACATTCCGCAGCGGACGGATCGTGAGGTCCGCTTGGGCATTGGCGAGGAACGCCGCCGTGCTGGTGCTCGGATTGATCGCCGTGGGCGAGGGCGAGGGCGTAAATGCGGCGAATGCCGGGCTCGCCGTGGCGCTGTCGACGGCGGACAACGATATGAAGCGTCCAGCCACTCCCACATTTCCGCCAAGCCCGATCGTCATCCAGGGGAGGACGCCGAAGCTGGTGTCAACGCCCAATTTCGGTCCGACGTCGACCCATTGCAACGAAGAGCTTTGTAGTCGAACAGGGCAACGTTCCCCGGGAAGAAGGTTTGCTGGGCCAAGCTCTGGTTGTTGTGCGTCACCCCGCCGAACACCATCGCCCACGGGGTGACCGTGAAGGCACCGTACTTGAGATCGCCGGCCGCCTTGGCGTTCACTTGCCAACTCTTGTAATCCGTGGTGAGGGCCGACGTCACGGTGCACCCCACGGGGCCGCAGGCGGCCCCTTGCGACAGGAACCCGGTCAGCGTGGTGAGGTCAAAGCCCGACACGCCGGCCGCGGCCGTTTGCGAGGCCGCCGTCGCGCTGACGAACGATCCGCCGATCTCGATCCGTGCGTTGGCGCCGAACATCGCGAGCGGCGACCCGGCGGGGAGAATGTAGCCCACGGCTGCGGAAATGCCGTACCCATGCGCGCGAGGGTCGAATGTCGCGAGCGGGCCGCCGACAGTGTTTGTCGCAGCTATCGCTTGCGTGATTCCGAGATTGAAGGTCGGCAAATGTACCGACTGATAGGAGCCGTCGACCCACACGTAATAGCCGCTGTCATAGGCGGCGACCGCAGCCGTTGGCGGAGCTTTGACCGGCATATCGGCCGCGTGTGCGGCATCAAACGCAGCAAAGGCAAGCGCCGCGGCGAACGGCGCACGCCGGAACCAGGGGGGAGATTTCAGCATTGCTCAATACGCGTACGTTGCGTCAACTGTCGCGTCAACGCGCGGCGCATCACGCTGCAGAAGAGAGGTCGAGCGTGTAGCTCGGCGGACACATGGGCCGCGGAGACGGCGCCGCATCGGCCCCGTTCCTTGACTTTCCCCCCGCCCCCGCTACGTTCCCGCCAAATCCGCGGCCTGCGGCCGCCCACTCCGAGGTGCATCCATGGCCAAGGCCACGACCATCAAGGTCAAGCTGGTGTCGAGCGCCGACACGGGCTTCTACTACGTGACCAAGAAGAACTCGCGCACGAAGACCGACAAGCTGGTGATGAAGAAATACGATCCGGTTGCGCGGAAGCACGTCGAGTTCCGCGAGGGCAAGATCAAGTAACAACAGTCGATCTGTCACCCTGAGGGCCACGCGCGAAGCGCGTGCGTCTCGAAGGGCGACGGCCCGGGCCGACGTCCTTCGAGGGCCGCCCAAGGGCGCAGCCGCCTCAGGATAACGGGGCTACCTCAGAGCAGATTTGAAGGGGCGCCGTGCGGCACCCTTCGTGCTTCAGGCGGCCGTCATCGCCTCGCGCGCGATCGCAAGATCGCGGCGGAAGTGTTTGTTTTCTCGAAAAAGGTGGCCGGCCGGAAGCGGTGTATAAGGAGGCCACTTTCACCGCTCCCGAGCCGGCCGAACCCCACGGACCCAGGAGATGCGGCGGACCTGAGCACTCCGCAGGGTTATGGGCAGATATCGACCACGGCGGCCCGCCGGGAGAGCCGGCAAGCCGCAGGCCATTTGGCCTCGCCGCTGAGTTGCAGGCTAAAGCAAGCGCGGACGAAATCAACGGGACAACCCGTTGATCTCGCGGGATTTCCCGATCAACCTAACTCGTTCAGGTTATTAGACTTGGTAAACACGATCAGTGGCGTTTTGGGCGCCCCGAGAACCAATTCTTGCCGTTGTCCAAAAGGCCGCCCCGCGAGGCTGAGGCGGGTGTTCCCTTTTGCTCAGATTTCCGGCCGCGAAAGGAGCGAGGATTGTTCCATCGCCGACCGATCAAGTAGCAGACTTCGGCGACCGAGAGTGCATGTACTCCCGCCTGCACGGGGAGAGCGTCATGAGCCACCAGCAACATCAACGCGTCGCGTTGAAACTCATTCCGACACCTTGGGCGCAGCACATCATCAGCGCGCCGCCGATCCTCATCGCCAGCACGAACACCGTGGATTACGTCTGCGGCGAATGCGGCACGGTGCTGATGCACGCGGAGCACGGACAGGTCCACAATCTCGTCATTCATTGCACGGGATGCGGATCGTACAATTCGACGGACGCATAGCCAGCCTCAGGCTGCGTCCGACCTACGAGTGGCCCGCGTCCCCACCATGGCCGCCGCCGTGCTCCGAGCCTGCGCCTCCGCCGCCCAGAGCGCCAGCGCCGCCGTCGCCGCCGTCGTGGTCGCGCGGCGGCACCTTCATGCCTTGCCGAAACGCGAACACGATAAAGGCGACCAGAGCAAGGACGCCGATCCACCCGAACCAGTGACTTCCGCTCATTGCCAAGTCTCAGCTCGCCGGAGCCACTGCTTCAAGCATGCGTCTCGGCAGCTGGGGAGACAAGCTGCCAGCCGCGCTGCCTACGCCGCGTCGGCGACCACGCGGTTGCGCCCGTCGCGCCTTGCCCGGTAGAGCACGAGGTCGGCGCGCTTGAGCACGCTCGCGGCCGCGCCGTCGGGACCGCCGAGCGCCGCGAGCCCGATCGAGATCGTGACCTCGACCTTGCGCTCGCCCTGCGCGATCGGGAACGGACGCGATGCGGCGGCGCAGGCGCTCGGCGACCATGGTCGCAACCGCCATGTCGGTGTCGGGCATCACCACCACGAACTCCTCGCCGCCGTGCCGGCACGTTCATCACATGCCTTGAGCCGCACCTTCACCAACGACGACGAAGGGGGCCCAAAACGCCGGGTGAGCCTCGTATGGCCGGCCGTCGGTCATCAACGCGAGCATGGAGCGACGGAGCGCTTCGGCAGGGCCCACGGCATGGTGGCGCCCCAGCTCACCGACAGCCCCGGTGACGAGCTTGACAGTCGACTTGGAATTGATCGCCCAGTGCGAGACCAAGATCGAGCGCGCGCCGGCGTAGAAGAAGGCGCGCGCAAGACCGGACAGGGCCTCGGCACCCTTGGCGTCTCCGGCCGCAGTGTTACAGGCCGACAGAATCACCCAGTCCGCTTCGAGCTTGAGGTTGGCGATCTCGGACGCCGGGAGAAAGCCATCATCCGACGCACCCGCGTCGCTCGACGGCGTCAGAACCAAACCGGGCTCCGACTTAGCGGAGAGCGCGCCAGCAACAATTCCGTGGGTGGCGAAGTGCACGATCCTGAATCGAGCTAGCGACCCATTAACAGACAATTCCTTGATCTCGCTCGCGGTCGCCCGGGCGCCCAAGTAGACGTGCTGCGCGGGGTCTGCCCCGAGGTCACGCGCGACATTGCACAATTCATCGGCCGTCTCGGGCAGCGGCTGCCAACTGCGAATCCGGTCGACCGCACCGGCTCGCGCGCCGCTATCCTGCAACGCCGGGGGCCGCCGCCAAGCCCGCCACGACCAAGCTGCCAGCCGAGGCGCCGGCGGACGGCAAGACGCTTCGCGGGCGTGTTGGGCCAAGATCGCATCATTCGGATAACGAGCGGCGTCGCCGTCGAGCAAGGGATTACCGAAGCCGATGTAGGTATCCTCGGCCCGGCTCGGCCTGCCGAACTCGCGCAGCGACTTGATGGATGCGACTGCAGGCAGCACGGTGACCGCGTTGTCCCGCACCAACCACGCGACGTCCCGATAGCCGGCGAATGATTCCGGAAAAGCGGCGAGCGGCGGCTTGGTGACGAGGACATGGAAGGGAAGTTGCGTGAGCGGTCCCGACAGGACCAGCAGAAGCTCCTTCCCTGCGACCAGGTCCTCGAACTGACCGAAAAGGGCCGCATAGAGGCGGTGCGCACGCACTAGGTCGAACGGCAGCGGTCCGCCGTCATCTGGGTCATAGCCGACCTGGAACAGGCCGACGCAGCGGCCGCCCGTGGCCCACGCCTTGCGATCGTAGGCGAGACCACAGCGCAAGGCAGTAACGTCGCGATCCAAGCCGGCCGTCCCGATGTCGACCCGCCGCCATCGCACATCGGCCTTGGTCACTACCCAAACGAAGGTCTCCTCGAACCAACCCTGTGAGTCGAGGACCATCATCAGCGCTTCCCCGTCGTGAAGCTGCTTTTGCACATCCGCGACCGACAGCGGCTCCGGATTCTCAAACGCCGCATAAGGCCGAAACTCCGTCCGTATTCGCCCATCGATGGCTCTCACGCGATCGTCGATCGACGCAAGCCGAGCGACGTTCGACGCGTTGGCTTCCCGAGCCAGCTTGTCCGGCGTCTCCGCGAGGGCTGCGCTGCGCACTCGATCGCGCTGCTGCCATTCGACAACCAAATCCTGCCGCTCACGCACCAGCGCCGCGATCTTCGGGCCACCGGAAGCCCCGCGCACGGATGTTTGCGCCAAGGATTGCGCCGCCGGCGATGCAAATATCCATTGCGCGGCCAGGAACGTCTGGTTTGCGCCCGCATCGATGCCGTTCGTCTGCTCAAGCTGGCGGTACCTCGCCTTGATGAGGCCATGAAACATGTATTTAAGCTGCTGCGCCTCCGTCTCCGATCTCCCGACAAGCGGCTCGCCGAGCTCCTGTCCGTTCATCTCCGTCCGGTGAATGATCAATCCGGTCGCACGCTGCCACAGGTCCGCGGCCTGCTTCCAATTCCCCATTGCCGCAGACAGCATAGCGAGATTGTGAAGACTGTCGATAAAACGGGGATCAGACTTTCCATTCTGCTCGTAGAGCGAAAGCGCACGCCGATAGATCGGCTCGGCTTTATCGAACTTTCCCTGCGTGTGATAGAGCAGAGCGATGTTGTTGAGCATCGCAGCATACTCGAGCGAGTACTCTGGATGCGCGACGACGAGCTTCTCGTGGATCGCCATGCTCTCGCCGTAGAGGCGCTCAGCCTCCGCGAAATGTCCATTCCAACGGCCATAGAGCAGCGCCAAGTTGTTGAGGGCGCGGCCAACCTCAATGCTGCCGAGGCCAGATCGCTCCCTGTGGATCGCAAGGCTTCTCTTCAAGAGCGGCTCGGCTTCGGGATACCGGTCATGGTGCTTTCCCAGGTCCATGTAGATTTCCGCCAATAGATCCGCGACCTCGGCAATTTCCGGACGATCCGAGCCGAGCTTCTCGTAGATCGACAGGCTGCGCTTCAAGATCAGCTCGGCGTCGTCGCGACCTTCTTTCTGATACAGCGAGCCCAAGTTCTTCAGCGCGTGCGCCACATCGGGATGATAGAGGCCGAATGCCGCCTCATCGATCTCCAGACAACGCCGGTAGAGCGGTTCGGCCTTCGCATATTGCCCTTGCGTCACAAAGAGTTTGGCAAGCCTTTCCAGTACATGCGTCAGATCGAGGTTTTTCGGGCCAAGCCTCTTCTCGTCGAGCGCCAGCTCACGAGCGAGATAGCGCTCGGCCTCGTCGAATCTGCGCAGGCCCAGGTAAACCATGCCCAGGTTATGGACAATGACAGCCACGTCGGGATGGTCGGGACCGTGCTCCCTCTCGGTGATAGCCAAGCTATGCCGGAATAGCGGTTCGGCTTCGCTGAAGCGACCTTGGTGGTTGTAGAGCGTCGCCAAGTTGTTGAGAGTTGTGGCAACCGTCAGATTCTCAGCTCCGAGAATGCTTTCGTTGATCTCCAAGCTCTGCTTGTAGATCGGCTCGGCTTCCTTGTAGCGGCCTTCGTCGTCGTAGAGTGAGGCGAGATTGTCCAGCGTATTGCCGAGGGGGATATTTCTTGGGCCGAGCGCCCGACCGTAAAGTCCGATGGCCCGCTTGTAGGCCGCCTCTGCCTCGTCGAAGCGCCGTTGTAGTCGGTACAAGGTCGCCATTTCGTTCAGCATCCGCCCGACCTGACGGCTGTCGCGGCCGAATTGGAGCTCGAGCGCGGCCAGCACCTCCAAAGCCGCTTCGCTCGCCGCTCGATAGTTTTTCTCTGAGTAGAGACGCTCCCAGTTTTGCAGGAGGGCAAGGACATTTTGAGTACCTTGGGCAATCGCCGGCGCTACGACCGCCGACAGCAGCATGAACGCCATCCCGACCAGTGCGGCGAAGCGCCAATTGCGGATGATCACCTTGTGTCCCCCCGACCTCGTCAACCGTGAGGCGCGCGACGCACAGCATCTACGCCCCCGGTGCGAGGCTGGCGCAATTGTGCACGCGAACGTCCTCGCCGAGAGAACGGTGGTGTCCCCGCACGCTGCGGTCAAAGGACCGCGACGAGGCGGATCACGGCTCGGCGCCCGTCGGGACCCTCGCGTAGCTCATTTCGATTGCTCGTCCTCGCGGTTATCGCGCGTTCCCCCATCAATGGGCGGCGGCGGCCGGTTTCCGAAAAGACGCGTTGTATGATCCTCCAGCATCAGAACGTGGACCCACTGCCCCTGCTGGAGGTTATTGATCGTATTGCCCTTGACGACCATACCGCGCGGATATTCCGCGATGTTCGAACCCAGCACCTGCATGTCGGCACGGGCCGGAGAGACGGCCAGCGCAAACCCGCATGACAAGACTAACGCACATCCGCGTCGATCAGCCCACACCAGAAGGCCCTCCGCCACCGCCCGCGGCGCCGTGTTGTCGCAAGTGGCCGACCATCTCGCCCCAACCCCAGCCCAATACGGCCGCAACGAAGGGAAAGGAGAAACGACCGAACTTGAAGGTGAATATGCTTAGGGCAATAAAGCACAAGACGGCCGCAATTTCAACCCAAGGATGCTTTTCGCTCGCCCACGAGGTCGTCCCTGCGACGAATCCGCCGCCGGCCGCGATCAGAACGATGATCAGCCAGCCCGGCCAGCCGAGCGCGTAGATGGGTCGACGCTCGGAGTCGGACAGTTGCGCGACGATTTGCGAATGCACGAACACGCCAGGATAGCGCTCGCCGTGCAGCACGGAAAACGGCGTGAGGTGCTGATCGCGATCGGGGAAATTGCCCCCAACCAGGACGATCTTGCCGCGAAGCATGTCTCGAAGCGGCAATGGAGACGCAAGATCGCGGCCTAGGATATCCTCTCCCGACAGCGTGAGGAATGTTTCCCGACCATCTTTCGGCGGGCGCAACCACGAGATTTGCAGGCTCGCCGGCGCGCGATATGACCCCCCCGCGCGGGCAACGAGCTCGGCAAAGCTCTTGAGGTCTGGGTGTTCCGCCGGATCGGCCATCTCCCGTATCACCTGATCGCCGATCACGGCCGGGTTGTAGTGCTCGCCGTAGTAAAGATGCCCGATCGGCCGGTCGGCATCTGCCAAGAACCTCGATTGAAACTTTTGCCGCTCCGCGCTCAGGGCGGATCGTTCATCGAGCGCCCCAAGGATGATCTGGGCGCGGGAACCTTGGATCGCCTGTAGCAGATCGGTGTCCTTAGCGGTCTCCCGGTCGAGCTCGAAGTCGAGCCCGATCACCTTGACGCCTGCGTCCCCGAGTTTGCGCACGATCCTGGCAAGCACCGAGCGGTCGACCGGAGACAGGTAGTCACTGTTCCGTAATGTCGCTTCCGTGACCTCTACGATCGCGATGCGCGGGTGCTGGCTCGGAAGCCGGTCGGAAAGCCACGCGGTGCGCAGGTCCGCGGACCAATGTTCGGGCCCATGGGGCAAATGGACCAGAAAAAAGGCCAGCAATAATCCCGCGGTGCCAGCGGCAATTCCCCAAGCGCTCGCCCAAAACCTCCTTCGCTTCCCCATCGCGCGCCACCCTTGGCATCCCACATAGGCCGGTTAGCGGCCGGAGCCAGCTCGGATTCGCCCCTCGGTGAGCCAGATTGCGGCGCTCGGCGCGTCGGCAATATGACGCTGAGGGACCCGACTGTCCGCCTTCATATTACGCCTTCGCCGCCCAGAGGATCCCTCTCGGGAAATACCGGCTCACGCAAGCAGCATGTCGATTTGAATCCGCATTGCCCCGAGAACAGCAATCAAATGATGCTGCCTCTTCCGCGCCACCATCCGCCCTGGCCGGGGCGGAACCGCCCCAACGCGTTTACGCCGCGTCCGCCACCACCCGATTGCGTCCGTCGCGCTTGGCCCGGTAGAGCGCCTGGTCGGCGCGCTTGAGCACGCTCGCGGCGGCATCGTCGGGGCCGGCGAGCGCCGCGAGCCCGATCGAGATCGTGACCTCGACCTTGCGCTGCCCCTGAGCGATCGGGAACGGGTCGGCCGCGATGCGGCGGCGCAGGCGCTCGGCGACCATCGTCGCGACCGCCATGTCGGTGTCGGGCATCACCACCACGAACTCCTCGCCGCCGTGCCGGCACGCGAGGTCGATGCCGCGGATCGATTTCTTGAGCCGCACCGCGAACTCGCGCAGCACGTCGTCGCCCGCGTCGTGCCCGTGCGTGTCGTTGACCGCCTTGAAGAAGTCGATGTCGAGGACGAGCACCGTGAGCGGCTTGCCGCGCGCCTGCGCCTGCTCGACCAATGTGCCGAGATGGCTTTCCATGTAGCGGCGATTGTGCAGGCCGGTGAGCGCGTCGGTGATCGCCGCCTCGATCGACATCTGCATGTTGTCGCGCAGCCGCTCGGTATAGCGCTTCTTGCGGATCTGCGTGCGCACCCGCGCCAGCAGCTCGTTCTTGTCGATCGGCCGGATCAGGTAGTCGTTGATGCCGATCTCGAGGCCGCGCATCAGCCGCGCATTGTCCTCGGCCTCGGCGATCGCGAGGATCGGCACGTTGCGGGTGCGCTCGAGCGAGCGCACCTGGCTGCACAGCCGCAGCCCGTCGAAGTTCTCCAGGCCGAGCGACACGACCACGAGGTCATGGCCGCCGTCGGCGACGCGAAACAGCGCATCCGCCGGATCGGGCTCGATCTCGACCTCGTGCTCGCCGGCGAGCAGCGCCTGCAGGCGCTCATAGGAGCCCTTGCGGTCCTCCACCACCAACACGCGGCCGCCCTTGCCGGTGTCGGCGATCGCCTCGCGCGCCGGGTTCTCGATGCCGATCTCGCGCGACGTGACGGCGCGCATGCGCAGCTCGTCGGTCATCATCTTGAGGCGCACCAGCGAGCGCACGCGCGCGATCAGCACCACGTCCGACACCGGCTTGGTGAGGAAATCGTCGGCCCCCGCCTCCAGTCCCTTGACGCGGTCGGACGCCTGGTCGAGCGCCGTCACCATGATCACCGGCAGATGGTGCGTCGACGGATTGGCCTTGAGGCGGCGGCACACCTCGAAGCCGTCCATGTCCGGCATCATCACGTCGAGCAGCACGATGTCGCATTGCGCGCGCTCGCACATCGCCAGCGCCTCCTGGCCGGACAGCGCCGTGATGACGTCGAAATATTCCGCCGACAGCCGCGCTTCCATCAGCTTGACGTTCGCCGGGACGTCGTCGACCACCAGGATGCGCGCGGTCATCGGGCGGTCCCTTCAGGCAGTGCCGAGAAAATGGCGGATCGTCTCGATGAACTTGCCGACCGAGATCGGCTTCGACAGGTAGGCCTCGCAGCCGCCCTCGCGAATGCGCTCCTCATCGCCCTTCATCGCAAACGCCGTCACGGCGACCACTGGAATCGATTTCAAGTCGGGATCGTCCTTGAGCCATTTGGTCACTTCGAGGCCCGACACTTCCGGCAATTGTATGTCCATCAGGATCAGGTCCGGATGGTGCTTGCGCGCGAGATCGAGCGCCTCGATGCCGTTGCGGGTGCCGACGGTGCCATAGCCATGCGCTTCCAACAGGTCGTGGAAGAGCTTCATGTTGAGCTCATTGTCTTCCACGATGAGGACGGTTTTGGCCATCCCTGCACGTCCCCTTGCGGCCGGCGGCCGTAACGCTTGAAGAATGGTCAGGCTCGCGCGCGAAGACCCCCGCGCGCGGGCACCCACACCCAGGCTAGAACCGTAGTGCGGATTCCTTTCGGAAAGGCAAATGGTAAATCATGCCCAGGCCGGCAAATCGCGCCCGCGAAGCCGCGGAAGCGCTTGCAATCCAAGCACTTAACTTCTTGGCAACCGAACCCGCAAGGCTGTCCCGATTCCTCGATACGACCGGCCTCGATCCCGCCTCGATCCGCGCCGCCGCGGCCGACTCGGGGTTCCTGGCCGGCGTGCTCGCCTATCTGGGCGAGGACGAGGCGCTGCTCAAGCAGCTCGCCGCCGAGGCCGGGGTGACGCCCGCCGAGGTCGACCGTGCCCGCCGCCTGCTCGCCGGCGGCGAGGGGGAGCGCGAAGTGCCTTGATTGCGGCCGCCGGTCCGCGCGACCATTCGCAACGGAGCGACTCAGCTAACATGGCAGGCTTCTGCCGCGACTGCCTCGAGGATATGCCGGAGCGCGCCGCGCGCTGCCCGGCCTGCGGCTCGCCGCGCCTCGTGCGCCATCCCGACATCGCACGGCTCGCCATCGCGCACGTGGACTGCGATGCCTTCTACGCGGCGGTCGAGAAGCGCGACGACCCCGGCTTGCGCGACAAGCCGCTGATCATCGGCGGCGGCAAGCGCGGCGTCGTCTCGACCGCCTGCTACATCGCGCGCACCTTCGGCATCCGGTCCGCCATGCCGATGTTCCAGGCGAAGAAGCTCTGCCCGCACGCGACCGTCCTGTCGCCCGACATGGCGAAGTACGCCCGCGCCGGCCGCGAGGTGCGCGCGCTGATGCTCGGCTTGACGCCGCTGGTCGAGCCGCTGTCGATCGACGAGGCTTTTCTCGATCTCTCCGGCACCGAGCGCCTGCATGGCCGCTCGCCGGCGAAATCGCTCGCCGCTTTCGCCCGCAAGGTCGAGGACGCGATCGGCATCACGGTGTCGATCGGCCTGTCGGAGAACAAGTTTCTGGCCAAGCTCGCCTCCGACCTCGACAAGCCGCGCGGCTTCTCGGTGTTGAGCCGCCGCGAGGCGCCGGCCTTTCTTGCGGGGAAGCCCGTGACCTTCATCTGGGGCGTCGGCAAGGCGACCGGCGCGGCGCTGGCGCGCGAGGGTTTCCGTACCATCGCGGACCTGCAGCGCGCCGACGAGACCGACCTGATCCGCCGCCTCGGCGCCGAGGGCCAGCGCCTCGCCCGGCTGGCACGCGGCGAGGATTCGCGCGACGTGAGCCCCGAGCGCGAGACCAAGAGCGTGTCGGCCGAGACCACGTTCGAGGGCGACATCGCGGCGTTCCGCGAGCTGGAGCGCACGCTGTGGTACCTGGCGGAAAAGGTCTCGGCGCGGCTCAAGGCGCAGGAGCTTGCCGGCAGCACCATCAACCTCAAGCTCAAGAGCACGGATTTCCGCCTCCGCACCCGCGCGTTCTCGCTGCCGGCGCCGACCCAGCTCGCAACGAAGATCTTTGCCATCGGCCGCGAGCTGCTCGAGCGCGAGGCGGACGGCACCAAGTTCCGCCTGATCGGCATCGGCGTCTCGTCACTCGCCTCGCCCGCGGATGCCGACCCGGCCGATCTCGTCGACCGGCGCGGCGCGCTCGACAAGGCGGCCGAGCATGCGGTCGACCGGCTGCGCGCCAAATTCGGCCGCGCCGCCGTGGTCAAAGGCCTATCGCTCGACGAAGACTGACCCGCCAATGACCTGCGACATCCTGATCCGCAACGGGTTGCTGCTCGACGGCACCGGGCGCCCCGGCGTCGCCGGCGATCTCGCGATCGCCGACGGCCGCATCGCGGCGGTCGGGCCGAAGCTCGCGCTCAACGCGACGCGCACGATCGACGCCGGCGGGCTCGCCGTCGCGCCGGGCTTCATCGACATAAAAACCCATTCGGATTTCACCCTGCCGATCAATCCCAAGGCCGAGAGCAAGGTGCGCCAGGGCGTCACCACTGAGATCGTCGGCCACTGCGGGTTCTCGGTCGCGCCCGTGCTGCCCGGCAAGGTCGAGCTCTTGCGCGACTACCTGAGCCCGAGCGCGCCGTGGCTGCCGTTTCGCGAGACGACGTTTGCGGACTATCTGGCGAGCTTTCCGCCGACCGCCGTCAATGCCGGCATGCTGGTCGGCCACAACACGCTGCGCCTCATGGTGATGGGGATGGCAGCGCGGCCACCCACCGCGGACGAACTGGATGCGATGATCGCCCTCGCCGACGATGCGCTCGCGGCCGGCGCGCTCGGGCTTTCCTCCGGCCTGTTCACGGCGCCCGGCGCCTACGCGCAGCCCGACGAGATGGTCGCGCTGTGCCGTGTCGTGAAACGCCACAGTGCCGGCTATTTCACGCACTTGCGCGATGAGTCGAACAAAGTGCTGGAGGCGGTCGAGGAGGCGATCGCGATCGCGCGCGAGTGCGGCGTGCATGTCGAGATCGTGCACTTCAAATGCTCGGGCCTCGACAACTGGGGCAAGGCGGCGCGCGTGCTCGGCGTGCTGGCGGATGCGCGCGCGCAGGGTCTCGACGTCGACTGCGACGCCTACCCCTATACGGCGGGCAGCAACCCGCTCAAGAACCTGCTGCCGCAATGGGTGCAGGCGGGCGGCGTCGACGCCATGCTGGCGCGCCTCGCGGAGCCGCTGACGCGCGCGCGCATCCGCGCCGACATCGCGCGCGAGGGCTTGAACAACTGGGGGCGCCTGCCCTCCTGGGACGACGTGCGGATCTCGATTTCGCCGCACCTGCCGCAGCATGCGGGCCGCACCATCGCGGCCCTCGCCGCCGCGCGCGGCGCCGATCCGATCGATGCGCTGTGCGATTTCCTCATCGACGATGCGGGCGCGACCCGCGTGCTCGTCACCTCGATTGCCGAGGACGACGTGCGCGAGATCGTGCACTCGCCCGACGCGCTCGTCGGCTCCGACGGCAATTGCGTCGCGACCTACGGCACGGTTTCCCAGGGCATGCCGCATCCGCGTTTCTACGGCACCTTCCCGCGCGTGATCGGCCACTATGTCGGCGAGGAAAAGCTGCTGCCGCTCGAGACCGCGGTCCACAAAATGACCGGCGCGACGGCGCGCGCGCTGCGGCTCGCCGACCGCGGCCTGCTGCGCGAAGGATACGCCGCGGACATCGCGATCTTCGACCCCGGCGATTTCAGGGACCGCGCCACCTACGCGGACCCGCATCAGTATCCGAGCGGGGCGCGCACCACCGTGATCGTCAACGGCACCGTGGTGGTGGACGAGGCAACGCATACCGGCGCGCTGCCCGGCAAGGTGCTGCGGCGCGCGGAAAATGGGCTTGTATCATAGCGTCAAGCGTCCGGCGCCTTTAATTTCACCCTTACGTCTTCGCCGTGATTTCAAAGATACTGCGTTCGGCCTGATCAAATATCATCACGCAGTCATCAAGGGCTTCAACTAATAATTTTTTCGCTTTATTAAATTCAGCGGTAATTCTTGGAATATTCTCTATTGTTCTCTTGAAGGCAGCAACAGACTCGCGATTTTTGGGAATTACCTGCAACAACCCTTCAGCCATACGTAAAAATGCATCGATATCTTCTTTATATTTATCCTTATCAAGCATCTGCTGCTCGATTGGCAAAAGAAATATTATCATTTCAGAAAATGTCGCGAACCGCCCCGCGCCTATCTTTGCTTCTTCTTTTAGCTTATTGGCCTTATTTTTCAAAAATTCGGCAAATGAATTAATTACTCTCTTTTTTTCAATAGCAGGAATTCCAGGTGCAGAAATCACTTCCGTGCGTTCGATCATACGATTCGTTTCCTGATCGATCTCCTCGATCAATTTATTAATGTTATCAATGGATGTTGCGGCTTCGCTAATAGCAAGCTCGGCCTTCTCTTGATAGTCGAGGAACCCAAAATCCGCGTCTATTATCGCCCTTCGTGCATATTGTCGGCTACAGACGCTAGAAGTCGTTCGACCCGGAGCGTCAGGCAGTATACAGAGAGCGCCATCCGGGTTTTGCCTACCCGGAGGTATCGCAATATCCGTGGCCCCCCTCTTTCGGCC
>DATBZM010000061.1:0-2845 GCA_036513175.1 Xanthobacteraceae bacterium
CGCGGCCGCGATCGCGTCGGGGTCGTGGCCGTCGATGCGGCGCGCAGCCCAGCCGGCCGCTTCGAAGCGCTTCACTTGATCGACCGAATCGGCGAGCGCCAGCGGCCCGTCGATCGAGATGCCGTTGTCGTCGAACAGCACGATCAGCCGCGACAGCTTGAGATGGCCGGCAAGCGCGATCGCCTCCTGCGAGATGCCTTCCATCAGGTCGCCGTCGGAGGCGAGCACGTAGGTGTGATGGTCGACGATGTCGCGGCCGAACACGGCGGCGAGGTGGCGCTCCGCCATCGCCATCCCGACCGCATTGGCGAGGCCCTGGCCGAGCGGCCCGGTGGTGGTCTCGACCCCCGGCGTGTGGCCGTATTCGGGATGCCCGGCCGTGATCGAGCCGAGCTGGCGGAAGCGCTTGATCTGGTCGATCGTCATCGCCTCGTACCCGAGGAGATGGAGCAGCGCATAGATGAGCATCGAGCCGTGCCCGGCCGAGAGCACGAACCGGTCACGGTCGGACCAGGCCGGATCGAGCGGATCGAACTTGAGGAAGCGCGTGAACAGCACGGTCGCGACGTCAGCCGCGCCCATCGGCAGGCCCGGATGGCCGGCTTTCGCGTGCTCGACCGCGTCCATGGCGAGCGCCCGGATGGCGTTCGCCATGCGGTCATGGGTTGCGCGATCGAAAGCCGGTTCGGCGTGAGCGGCGCGTCCCGTGGCGCTTGCGGTCATGAGCTGCCTTTTGCTGGCGGCGCGCATGTGGCGAAATATCGGTTCGCCGATAAGGACATGCGCCAAGTGGCCAAGAGTGAGCGAGCGGCGTCGCGGCCTGATAGCATGTGGGCCATGTGAGTCAAAAGAAACGGCCGCCGGGGCGCGGTCCGTCCACATTGAAATCGCGCGGCAGCGTGCGCCGGCGTTGAAATCCGCATCTCCCGACGTTGACGGAAAGCCGCCCAGCCACGTAAGCTTCTGTTTGTAACATCTTGCCACGCAAGCGGTTTTGCATTGCCGGGCGCGACCTCCCGGGGCGTGTCCATTCGATGAGGCAGCGTGTGACGGAGACAGGCACGATCGACACCGCAACCCGGCGGCTGCAGTCCGCGCTCGAAGCGCTCGACGGCGCGGTCGGGCGTCGGATGGAGAGCGACCAGGGTCAGGCGGCGCTCGCCTCGCAGGTTCACGCCTTCGATGCGGACCGGGCGCGGCTTGCGGCCGAGCTCGACACCGCAGCCGCCCGTGGACGGGCACTGGAGACGACCAATCGGGAGGTTGCGCAGCGACTCGATGCGGCAATCGCGACGATCCGCGCGATCGTCACGGGTGCCGAAAGCTAGCACATGATCGCGAAGATCATGCGCAAAGCGAAAGCCTTGAACGATCATTGGCGGGGACACGCGTGGGGCAGGTGAGCGTCAGCATCAACGGCCGGCAGTACCGGATGGCGTGCGACGACGGGCAGGAGGGGCATCTCACCCAGCTGGCCCAGGATCTCGACCGGCGCATCGAAGGGCTGCGCAACGATTTCGGCGAGATCGGGGACATGCGTCTCACCATCATGGCGGCGCTGCTGATCGCCGATGAAATGAGCGAGCAGGGCCATCGCGTGCGTCGTGCCGAGGACGAATGCGCGGCGCTGCAGGATGCCCGCATGGTCGCGGCGGATCGCGCCAAGGCGACCGAGGCCGCGATCGTCGCGGCGTTCAATGCGGCGGCCGAGCGCATCGAGAACCTCGTCAAGGCGCTCGACGGCCGCGGCGACCCCGATCGCGCGCGCGGATAGATGGTCCTTCGTTTTCCGCGCGTTTTCGCCTTCACGCGGCGCCGCGCCGAGAAGCTCACGCACCGCAACGCGCTGGCGCGGCTCAAATCGCTCGGCTTCGCGCCGGCCGTGATCTACGACATCGGCGCCTATCGGGGCGGCTGGACGCGCGTCGCGGCCGACGTATTTCCGGAGGCCCAGTTCGTGCTGTTCGAGGCGAACGGCGATCACGCACCCGAGCTCGCCGCGTCCGGTCACCGCCATCTCATCGCGGCGCTCGGCGCGCAGGATGGCGGCACGCGCGCCTTCCACGTGCCGCGCGCCGGCGACGTGACCGGCGCCTCGCTTTATGTGGAGAATACCGCGCATTATGCGGCAGCGAACCTGCAGGTGCGCGAGGTCGCGACCGTGCGGCTCGATACGGTGATCGCGCGGGAAAAGCTGCCGGCGCCGGATCTCGTCAAAATCGACGTGCAGGGCGCCGAGCTGGAGGTGCTCGCCGGCGCGAGCGCGACGCTCGCGGGCGCGAGCGCGCTGGTCATTGAAGTCTCGCTCGTCGATTACAACAAGCGGGCGCCGTTGATCGCCGAGGTGATCGCGGCCGTCGATCGCATCGGCTTCAAGTGTGCCGATGTCGCCGAGCTGCATCGGACACCGGCCACTTTCGTGTTGCAGCTCGACCTCGTGTTCGTGCGGCCGGCGCTGCTCGCGAGATATGGTGCGGCTGCCGGCGTTGTCCCCTGATCCGGTTTTGTTTGGCGCATGTTCTTGTCCGCGAACCGGCCTCCACCCTCGGATCAAGTCCGAGGGCAGGCTTCGCCGGAAGATACGTTATTCGTTGGCAATGTGCCGCCGCTCGCACTACATTGGGCGTGCGGGGCTGCGAGGCGCGTACGGAGTCATATTCTCGGGGCCTTATCGATCCTTAAGGGAGCTGTCCCTGGCCGGGCTCGTGGGCTCGGTCACATGGCGCCCACCTACTTTCGTAGGGAACCCGGGATCGCTACTCCAACGGCTGAGCGGCTCCGCACTCTGTCCAAATGGATCAATCCGAGTCGATCGAATCCCGCAAAGCCGACATTCGCCGCGCCG
>DATBZM010000062.1:0-10119 GCA_036513175.1 Xanthobacteraceae bacterium
TGCTAGGCCTAATTATCCGCGAACGGCAGCCCCACGTAATTCTCCGCGATCATCGCTTGCCCGGTGCGCGAGCCCGCCACATAGGCAAGCTCGGCCTGCTGCAATTGGCGCTCGAATGGCGTCGCGGCATCGAAGCGGTGCAGCAGGTTGGTCATGTAGGTCGAGTAGCGCACGGTCTTCCACACCCGCTTGAGGCAGGTGTCGGAATAGCGGTCGAGCCGCTCGTTGCTGCCGGTGCGGAAGAACTCGGCGAGCGCGCGGGCGAGCACGCGCACGTCGGCGACCGCGAGGTTGAGGCCCTTGGCGCCGGTCGGCGGCACGATGTGGGCGGCATCGCCGGCGAGAAACAGGCGGCCATGGCGCATCGGCGCCGCAACGAAGGAGCGCACCGGGGTGACGCCCTTCTGCACGATGCGGCCGGTGACGAGCTCGTCGCCGCCGTCGCCCAGCCGCAGCCGCAGCTCCTCCCAGAAACGCGCGTCCGGCCAGGCGTCGGGATTCTCGTCGGTCGCGACCTGCAGATAGTGGCGCGAGACGCGCGGCGAGCGGCGGCTGCACAGGCCGAAGCCGCGCGCGTGGTTGATGTAGGTCATCTCGCGGATCGGCGGGGATTCGGACAGGATCCCGAGCCAGCCGAACGGGAAGATGCGGTCGTAGGTGGTCAGTCGCGCCGCCGGCATGGCGTCGCGGCACACGCCGTGAAATCCGTCGCAGCCCGCGATGACGTCGCAGGCGAGCGTCGCCTCGGCGCCCGCCGCGCGGTAGGGGACCGTCGGCGCCGAACCCTCGATGTCGTCGAGGCCGATGACCTCGGCCTCGAACAGGAGCGGGGCGCCGTCGGCGAGCCGCGCCGCCACCAGATCCTTCACGACTTCCTGCTGACCGTAGATCGTCGCGCATTTGCCGCCGGTCAGCGCCGGCAGGTCGAGATGGATGAGGCCGTCGGCGAAACGGATGTCGAGGGCCTCGTCGACCATGCAGTCGCGCCGCAGCCGCCCGTCGAGGCCGAGCTCGCGCATCGTGTCGACCGTGCCCTGCTCGAGCACGCCGGCGCGCACGCGGCCCTCGATGTAGTCGCGGCTCCGCGCCTCCAGCACCACGCAGTCGATGCCCTCGCGATAGAGGAGGTGCGACAGGAAGAGGCCGGCCGGACCGGCGCCGATGATGGCAACCTGCGTGCGCATGTGTCCCCAAAAATTCACGCGCCGACGATACGTGGCGGAGCGTCCCAGTTCCAGGCGGCACCGAACGATTGACCATCCGGTCAACCGGCGTTCATATAGGCGCCCAAACGCAAGGAGCCCCCATGGCCAACAAGCTGCGCCACATCGCGATCTCGGTCCGCGACCCGGAAGCGACCGCCAAATTCTTCGAGCAGGCGTTCGGCATGACGCGCGCCGGCAATGCGCAGCGCGGCGTCTACATGACCGACGGCGTCATGAACGTCGCCCTGCTCAACTTCGGCGACGAGCCGATTGCGGGCTTCGAGGACCAGAAGGACGTCACCGGCCTCATCCATTTCGGCATGTGGGTCGACAGCGTCGAACAGGTCGACAAGTCGATCACCGCCGCCGGCGGCAGCTACGTGACGGGGCGCAAGGAGAGCAACCCGAACGTCTACTACGAGGTCAAGTACAAGACGCCGGAAGGCATCGTGTTCGACGTGACGGAAAGCGGCTGGAAGGGCGCCGTGAAGGACGTGACGCCCTCGCCGAAGGCGGCATGAGAACGACGTCTCTCTGGTGTTTAAATACCAAATGGCCGCGCGGGCCAATTTTGGCAGAAGCTCCTAACTGGGATAACAGCAGCAATTTCAATGGGCGCGGGTCTTGCATGGGTCGACCCAGGTACAAGCTTGCACCTGGAGTTCCCGAATGCCGCTGAGTGTTAGTCCCTTGGTTCGCCCGGCCATCGTCGCGGCCGCGCTGGCGCTTGCCGCGCCCGCACAAGCCGCCTGGCCCGAGCGGCCCGTCACCATCATCGTGCCCTTCACGGCGGGCGGCATCACCGACCTCCTGGCGCGTGCGCTCGCCGAGCGGCTGCAGGCCGCATTGAAAGAGCCCTTCCTGGTCGAGGACCTGCCGGGGGGCGCCGGTGTGGTTGCGGCCGACCACGTGCTGCGCGCGCAGCCGGACGGCTACACGCTGCTGTTCACGCCGATCTTCCAGATCACCATGGCGCCGTTCACCCACGCGGTGAAATTCGATCCGGTGCGCGACTTCAAGCCGATCGCCGCGGTGGCGTCGAGCCCGTTCGTCATCACGGTCGGCACGAGCGTCCCGCCCGGCGATCTGGCGGCATTCATCGCCTACGTGAAGGCGCAGCCCGGCAAGCTGACCTACGGCACCGCCGGCAGCGGCAGCCTGACGCACGTTTCCTCGGCCGTCTTCCTCAAGAGCGCCGGGCTCGACATGATCCAGGTGCCCTACAAGGGCCTGGGCCAGGCGTTTACCGACCTGCTCGGTGGCCAGATCGCGATGATGTCGGCCTCGCCCGTCGAGGTGAAGCCTTATCTCGACTCCGGCAAGATCAGGCCGCTCGCCGTCACGGGTGCCACGCGCTCGAAGCAGCTGCCCGGCGTGCCGGCGATCGCCGAGACGATCAAGAGCCCGCCGGTGATCACCATCAACGGGCTCGTCGCCGCCGCGCAGGTGCCGCAGGAGGTGATCGACACCCTCTCGCGCGCCATCGTCGCGGCGGAGAAGAGCCCGGATTTCGTCGCTCGCATCGACAAGCTCGGCGCCGAGCCGATGGTCACTACGCCGGCGGAATTTGCCAAGATTATCGCCGACGACACCGCGCTGTGGCGCGATGCGGTGCGCGATCTTGGATTGAAGGCGCAGTAGGAAAGGCGGCCGGACAGGCGACATGTCGAAGCAGGACGAAAAAGAACGCGTCGTCATCGTCGGGGCAGGGCCCGTCGGCATGGTCTGCGCGCTCGCGCTCAACCGGGCCGGCGTGCCGGTCACCGTGTTCGAGCAGGAGCCGGCCCCGGTCGAGGACCAGCGCGCCGCGACCATCCATCCGCCGACGCTCGAGATGCTCGATGCCCTCGGGGTCACGCAGAAGATCCTGCCGCTCGGGCTGATCTCGACCACCTACCGCTTCCACGACCGCTTGCACCGGTCGGTGGTCGCCGAGTTCGACCTCGACCGCATGCGCGACGAGTTCAAGTTTCCCTTCGTGCTGCAGTACGAGCAGTACAAGCTCACCGCCTCGATCGCCGCCGAATATGCCAACGCAGGTGATTTCGACGTGCGCTTCTCGCATGGCGTGACCGGCCTCAGCGAGACCGCGGATGGCGTCGAGATCGCGTACGCCACGCCCGACGGCGGCGGGCGCCTGTCGGCAGCCTACGTGATCGGCTGCGACGGCGGCCGCAGCACGGTGCGCAAGCTCGCCGGCATCGACTTCGAGGGGTTCACGTATCCGGAGCGATTCATCAAGATCGCGACCAGCTTCGACTTCGGCACCGTCAACCGCGATCTCGCGCTGCGCAACTACTTCTCCGATCCGGACGAGTGGTGCAACCTGTTCAAGGTGCGGGGAAAACGTCCGCCCGGCCTGTGGCGCGCGATCTTTCCGGTGGGCAATGACGAGACCGACGAGGTCGCGCTGTCGGCCGAGCGCATCGAGGCGCGGCTGCAGAAGTTCTTTCCCAGGCAGGGCCGCTACCAGGTCGAATACGTCAACGTCTATCCGGTGAGCCAGCGCGTCGCCGCGACCTTTCGCAAGGGCCGCGTGCTGCTTGCGGGCGACAGCGCGCACGTCAACAACCCGATCGGCGGCATGGGCATGAACGGCGGCATCCACGATGGCATCAATCTCGCCGACAAACTCGCGCGCGTGTTCAAGCGCGAGGCGGGCGAGGAGCTGCTCGCGCTCTACAGCCGCCAGCGCCGCCACGTCGCGGTCGAATACGTGCAGGCGCAGACCATCGCCAACAAGAAGCTGATGGAGGAGCGCGACCCGGCCGCGCGCGCCGCCAAGCTCGCCGAGCTCGGCCGCATCGCCGACGACCCGCAGGCCTCGAAGGCCTATATGCGCCGCGCGGCCCTGCTCGACAGCCTGCAGATCGCAAGTGCAGTGACGTGAGGGCGTCTGTAGCCCGCATGAACCCCCGCGAAAGCGGGGGGAAATGCGGGGAAAGCGCCGCCATTTTCCAGCGCCGTCCCCGGATCGCGGCGCTGCGCGCCTTCATCCGGGCTACAGGCCGTTGCAGGTTGCGTCCCTTGGCGCCGGCCGCTATATAGCGTCCCATCTCACACGCGGATTCTGGCTCAGAACAGCCGTCCGGTGGCGCTAGCCGGCCGCAAGGCATTGCTAACGCTCACAAATCCGCGGAGGTCCAACCGGAGAAACTAAATGGCGTTTCCTGAATACTCGATGCGTCAGCTGCTCGAAGCTGGCGTGCATTTCGGCCATCAATCGCACCGCTGGAATCCGAAGATGGGCACCTACATCTTCGGCATCCGCAACAACATCCACATCATCGACCTCGCCCAGACGGTGCCGATGCTGCATCGCGCGCTCACCGCCGTGAGCGACACCGTCGCCAAGGGCGGCCGCATCCTCTTCGTCGGCACCAAGCGGCAGGCGCAGGACGCGGTCGCCGAAGCGGCCAAAAAGTCGGCGCAGTACTTCGTCAATTCGCGCTGGCTCGGCGGCACGCTGACCAATTGGAAGACGATTTCCGAATCGATCAAGCGTCTGCGCAAGCTCGACGAGATGCTCTCGGGCGAGGCCCAGGGCTACACCAAGAAGGAGCGCCTGACCCTCACGCGCGAGCGCGAAAAGCTCAACCGCTCCCTCGGCGGCATCAGGGACATGGGCGGGCTGCCCGACCTCCTGTTCGTGATCGACACCAACAAAGAGGACATCGCGATCAAGGAAGCGCGCCGCCTCAACATTCCGGTCGCGGCCGTGGTCGACACCAACTCCAACCCGGACGGCATCACGTATGTGGTCCCGGGCAACGACGACGCCGGGCGCGCCATCACGCTCTACTGCGATCTGATCTCCAAGGCGGCGATCGACGGCATCGGCCGGGCGCAGGGCGAGATGGGCGTCGATGTCGGCGCCGCCGCCGAGCCGGTGGTCGAGGAGCTCCCCCCGGCCGAAAAGTCGCTCGGCTTCGAGGCGCTGTCCGGTCCGCGCGGCGTTGCCGACGACCTCGCCAAGCTGACCGGCGTGTCGCCCGCGATCGAGAAGAAGCTCAACGATCTCGGCATTTTCCACTACTGGCAGATCGCCGGCCTTGGTCCCGATGCCGCGCACAATGTCGGCGAGGAAATGGGATTGCCGGGCCGCGTCGACGGCTGGATCGCGCAGGCAAAGGCACTCAGCGCCGAAGCCGAGTAGTCGCGTAGCGTGGCCGGCGCGTGCTGCGGCCGGCCGCGTGCCGGCCCGAGATCCTTTAGGTTTTGCAAGGACGAACGACGATGGCGAGCATCAGCGCTTCGATGGTCAAGGACCTGCGCGAATTGACTGGCGCGGGGATGATGGATTGCAAGGCCGCCCTCGCCGAGACGCAGGGCGACATGGAAGCTGCTGGTCTTCTGCTTCGCAAGAAGGGCCTCGCCAAGGCGGCGAAGAAAGCCGGGCGCGTCGCGGCCGAGGGCTTGGTCGCCGTCAAGGTCGCCGGGACCAAAGGCGTGGTCGTCGAGGTCAATTCGGAGACGGACTTCGTCGCCCGCAACGACATGTTCCAGGGCTTGGTGAAGATGGTCGCGCAGGTCGCGCTCGACGTCGGCCCCGATGTCGACAAGATCAAGGCCGCGAAGGCCGGCAGCGTCACGGTCGAGCATGCGCTCGCCGATGCGGTCGCGACCATCGGCGAGAACATGACGCTGCGCCGCGCCGGCGCGCTCAGCGTCGATAAGGGCGCGATCGGCAGCTACGTGCACAATTCGGTCACCGACGGGCTCGGCAAGATCGGCGTGATCGTCGGGCTCGAGAGCACGGGCAAGACCGACGAGCTTGTTCCGCTCGGCCGCCTCGTCGCCATGCACGTCGCGGCGTCCAATCCGCAGGCCGTCGAGCCGTCCGGGCTCGATCCGGCGGCGGTCGCGCGCGAGAAGGAAGTGCTCGCCGACAAGTTCCGCCAGCAGGGCAAGCCGGAAAACGTGATCGCCAAGATCGTCGAGTCGGGGCTCAAGACCTTCTACAAGGAAGCCTGCCTGCTCGAGCAGCCCTACGTGCACGACGACAAGAAGACGGTCGCGCAGGCACTCAAGGAAGCCGAAGGCAAGGTCGGCGGGCCGATCAGGGTCACGGGCTTCGTGCGCTTCGCGGTGGGCGAGGGGGTCGAGAAGCAGGACGCGGAGAACGCCTGACCGCCGCGCCAATGTCTGCGCCCACGCCCGAGCCCGAATCGGCCCCGATGTCCGCGCCGACCTATCGCCGTGTCGTGCTCAAGCTCTCGGGCGAGGCCCTGAGCGGCGAGGAGCCGTTCGGCGTCGACCAGCCGACGATCGATCGCTACGCTGCCGACCTCGTCGCCGCCCGCGCGCTCGGCGTGACGCTCGGCGTCGTGGTCGGCGGCGGCAACATCCTGCGCGGCGTCGAGATCTCGCGACAAGGCGTGTCGCGGCCGACCGGCGACGCCATGGGCATGCTGGCGACCGTGATGAACGCGCTCGTGCTCGAAGCCGCGCTCGATCGCGCCGGGGCGCCTGCCCGCACCATGTCGGCGCTCGCCATGCCGCAGGTATGCGAGACCTTCGAGCGCCAGCGCGCGCTGCGCCATCTCGACGACGGCACGATCGTGATCTTCGCCGGCGGCACCGGCAACCCGTTCTTCACCACCGATACGACCGCGGTGCTGCGCGCGGCCGAGATCGGCGCGCAGGCGGTGCTCAAGGCGACCAACGTGGATGGCGTCTACAGCGCCGACCCGAAGATGGACAAGCAGGCGACCCGCTTCGAGCGGCTGTCGCACGAGGAAGCCATCCGGCGCGACCTCAAGGTCATGGACGCCACCGCCTTTGCGCTTGCCCGCGAAAACCGTATACCTATCATCGTGTTCTCGATCGCCGCGCGCGGCGCGATCGAAGCGGTGCTGCGCGGAAAGGGCAGATCGACCATCGTCGGCGGCTGAGTCGGGCGCGCAGCAACGCGCATGCCGGGTTTGGGCTGCAGCCGACATCTGAGGAGGGCGCGCATGGCGACCGTAACTTTCGACCTCAACGAGCTCAAACGCCGCATGCAGGGCGCGATGGGCGTGCTCAAGCAGGAGCTGAGCGGCCTGCGCACCGGCCGCGCCTCGCCGCATCTGCTCGACCACGTGCAGGCGGAGGCCTACGGCACCAACATGCCGCTCAACCAGCTCGCGACCGTCAGCGTGCCCGAGCCGCGCCTCATTTCGGTGCAGGTATGGGACCGCTCGATGGTGCACGCCGTCGAGAAGGCGATCATCGCCGCCAATCTCGGGCTCACCCCCGCGACCGAAGGCCAGGTGATCCGCCTGCGCATCCCCGAGCTCAACGAGGAACGCCGCAAGGAGCTCGTCAAGGTCGCGCACAAATATACCGAGGCCGCGAAGGTCGCGGTGCGGCATGTGCGGCGGGACGGTCTCGATCTGCTCAAGAAGCTGGAAAAGGATCACAAGATCAGCGAGGACGACGGCAAGCGACAGGCGGCCGACGTGCAGAAGGCAACCGACGCAATGATCACCGAGATCGATCAGGCCCTCGCGCACAAAGAAAAAGAGATCATGACGATCTAACCGACGCATGTTCTGGCGCAAGCCCGCCCCGACTCGATCGGGGCTGGCCACCGGTTCGCCGACAAGGACATGGGCTACTGAAGACATGCGCTACTGAACAAATCCGGCGGCAGGACGCTTCGCCGCACACACGCCACGGGGCGCAACGCAAGGCAGGACGAGATGCCCGACACCGAGGCGGCGCCGAAACTGAGCGACGGCTTCGGCGCGCCGCGACATGTCGCCATCATCATGGATGGCAACGGGCGCTGGGCCGCGCAGCGCGGCCTGCCGCGCGTCGAGGGGCATCGGCGCGGCGTCGAGGCCTTGCGCCGCACCGTGCGCGCGGCGGGCGATCTCGGCATCGAATACCTCACCATTTTTTCCTTTAGCTCCGAGAACTGGTCGCGGCCGCCCACCGAGGTGCGCGAGCTGATGGGGCTGCTGCGCCGCTTCGTGCGCAATGACCTCGCCGACCTGCACAAGAGCAACGTGCGCGTTCGCATCATCGGTGAGCGCGACGACCTCGATCCCGAGATCAACCGCCTGCTGCAGGAGGCCGAGGAGCTCACCGGCCGCAACACCGGGCTCACGCTCGTTGTCGCCTTCAACTACGGCGCCCGCCAGGAGATCGCCCGCGCGGCGCGCCGCGCCGCCGTCGAGGTCGCGGCCGGCCGGCTCAAGCCCGAGGCGATCACGGCCGAGGCGCTCGGCGGCTATCTCGATGCGCCCGACGTGCCCGATCCCGACCTCATCATCCGCACCAGCGGCGAGCAGCGCCTGTCCAATTTTCTGATGTGGCAGGCCGCCTACAGCGAGCTCGTCTTTCTGCCGATCTACTGGCCGGAGTTCGACCGTCGTGCGCTCGAGGATGCGATCCTCGAATTCCATCGTCGCGAGCGCCGGTTCGGCGGGCTCGTGGCGCGCACCGGATCGTGACGCCGCGTCGTGGACCCGCCGCGACCAGCAACCGCGCAGGCGGGTGAGGGCGCCCACCCCGAGCTTGTGCTGCGCATCGTCTCGGCGGCGGTGCTCGCGCCGCTTGCGGTCGGCATCGCCTGGCTCGGCGGTTGGACGTTCTTCGCGTTCTGGATCCTCGCGGCCTGCCGCATCTTGTGGGAGTGGCGCAAGATCATCGCCGATCGTGCCGCCGCGCACATCGGTCTCGGCGAATGCGCGATCGGCGCCGCCGGCGTCGCCGCGATGGTCGGCTTCGGCGGCGTGGCCGCGCTCATCGTCCTCTACGGCGCCGTCGTCGAATGGCTCGCCGCACGCACGCGTCGCGGTCGGTTCTGGGTCGCGGCCGGTATCGTCTATGCGGGCGCCCTGCCGATCGCCTGCATCCTGTTGCGCGCCGACCCGCGCTATGGGCTCGTTGCGATGCTCTTGCTGTTCGCCATCACCTGGGCGACCGACATTTGCGCCTATTTCGTCGGACGGCTGGTGGGCGGCCCGAAACTGTGGCGGCGCATCAGCCCGAACAAGACCTGGTCGGGCGCGATCGCCGGCGCCTGCGGCGCGGTGGTGGCGGCGCTCGCGGTCGCCCACGCGGCCGGAATCGCGAATTCGCTCGCCGCCAGCGGGCTTGCTTTGCTACTCTCCGTCGCGTCGCAGGCGGGCGACCTGTTCGAGTCGGCGTTCAAGCGGCGGTTCGGCGTCAAGGACGCAAGTCACGTCATCCCGGGCCATGGCGGCGTCATGGACCGGCTCGACGGGTTCTTGGCCGCCGCGGTGCTGGCGGCCATGATCGGCGTCGCGCGCGGCGGCATGGATGCGCCGGCGCGCGGCTTGCTGCTGTGGTGAGAGAGATCGGTGATGCGATGAGAAGCGCCGTGCCGCTGACCCGATCAGAGCGCTCCGCGGTGCCGTCGATGCGCTCGATCACGATTCTGGGCGCGACCGGATCGATCGGCGCGAGCACGATCGACCTGATCAGGCGCAATCGCGGCCGCTTCCGCGTCGAGGCCCTGACGGCGGCGCGCAACGCCGGCGCGTTGGCGAAGCTTGCGCGCGAGCTCAACGCCAGCTTTGCCGCGGTCGCGGACGCGTCCTGCTATGGCGAGCTCAAATCGGCGCTCGCCGGCTCGGGGATTGCGGCCGGCGCGGGCGACGAAGCCGTGGTCGAGGCGGCGCAGCGGCCGGCCGACTGGGTGATGGGTGCGATCACGGGCGCGGCCGGATTGCGCTCGACGCTGGCGGCGGCCGAGCGCGGCGCGATCGTCGCGCTCGCCAACAAGGAGACGCTGGTCTGCGCCGGCAACCTGTTCATGCGCCGCGCCGCCGCCGCCGGCGCGACCGTGCTGCCGGTCGATTCCGAGCACAACGCGATCTTCCATGCGCGATCCGTCGGGCTGCAGGGCATGTTGAGCCGATTTCTTTGGCGTCGTTTGCTGTTACTTGCGATTCATTCTGGG
>DATBZM010000063.1:0-5937 GCA_036513175.1 Xanthobacteraceae bacterium
CCTGCCGCTGCCGCGCGATTCCTTCGACGTCGTCATCGTCCACCAGGTGCTGCACTTCCTCGACGACGGCGCGCGCGCGATCCGCGAGGCGGCCCGCGTGCTGCGGCCGCAGGGGCGGCTCCTGGTGGTCGACTTCGCGCCGCACGATCTCGAGTTCCTGCGCGAGGAGCATGCGCATCTGCGGCTCGGCTTTACGGCCGAGACCGTGACCCAATGGATGGAGCAGGCCGACCTCGACATGATCGGCCATCGCGACCTCGCGGGCGGCGTCCGCGAACGACAGGCGCGGATCGCGGGCGAGCCACAGCGACACCGCGATCTTGCCCTCGGTGCCGGGCTCGGGCGGCAAGGTGCGGTGCAGGACCGTTTCGAGCCCGGCCGCGCTCATCCACTGCGCCACCGTCTCGGGCGCGAAGCCGAGGCGCAGATGGGCGTGCTCCTCGCGCAGGAACTCGAGGTCGTGCGGCGCGAAGTCGATCACCAGCAGGCGGCCCTGCGGGCGCAGCACGCGCGCCGCCTCGCGGATCGCGCGGGCGCCGTCGTCGAGGAAGTGCAGCACCTGGTGCACGATCACGACATCAAAAGAGTCGCGCGGCAGCGGCAGGTCGTAGATATCGCCCTGTCGCACGCTGCAGTGCTTGAGGCCCGCGTGGTCGAGCCGCGCGCGGGCGAGCGCCAGCATGTCGAGCGAGAGATCGATGCCGAGGCCGCGCTCGAGGCCGGGCCCGAGCAGCTCGAGCATGCGGCCGGTGCCGGTGCCGAGATCGAGGAGCGAGCGAAACGGCTTGTCGGCGAGCGCCGCCTGCACCTCGGCCTCGACCGCCTCGTCGGCGACGTGCAGCGCGCGGATGCGGTCCCATTGCGCCGCGTGCACCTTGAAGTAGGCCTGCGCGGCGGCGGCGCGGGCGGCGCGCACCTCGGCGAGCCGCTCGCGGTCGCGCGCGATCACCGCGTCGCGCTCGTCGAGCCGCCCGATCAGCGAACGCACCGCGAGCGCAGCGGGCCCGTGCTCGGCGAGGCGGAAGAACGCCCAGGCGCCCTCGCGAAAACGGGCCACCAGCCCGGCCTCGGCCAGGAGCTTGAGGTGGCGGGAAATGCGCGGCTGCGACTGGCGCAGGATGTCGGTCAGCTCCGAGACCGTCAGCTCGGCCTCGTTGAGCAGCGCCAGGATGCGCAGCCGCGTCTCCTCGCCGGCCGCCTTGAGCGCCGCGTTGAGATCGTTGAAGCCGACCAGCTCAGGCATGGGTGGGACATCTCCCAAGTGGGCCAAAGCTGCCCACTCTCATCTCACATAAAGATATGTTTATGCTGTTAACCGGCATCGCGCAAGGGGACATAGCCCACCCGGCGGGACGTTGGCAACAGGATGCCTGATTGGTTAAGCCAGGGTTCGGGAGGCAACCGCATGGCCGATGACGCTGGAATCCGCCCGGGCGAGGTCAAGATCGAGCTGCCCCAGGGGTTCGACGCCGGCCTCTATTTCGTCGGCCGCATCCGCACCCCCTGGCCGACGCGCGACGACTGCCCGAAGAATGGCCGTGAGTCCGACGCGGTCTGCACCATCGAGGTCGACCCGCGCTACGCCGCCGCGCTCGCCGGCGCCGAGAGCAGCACGCATATCCTCGTGCTCTACTGGATGGACGAGGCGCGGCGCGACCTCGTGGTGCAGGCGCCGCGCCACTATGGCGAGCCGCGCGGCACCTTTGCGCTGCGCTCGCCGGTGCGCCCCAACCCGATCGCCGCGAGCGTCGTGAAGCTGGTGAAGATCGACGGCCTGCGCCTATCGGTCGTCGGCCTCGATTGCCGCGACGGCACGCCGCTCCTCGACCTCAAGCCTTACTTCGCCTCGACCGACGCCGTGCCCGACGCCGTCGTCGGCTGGCACGCAAAGCGGTGATCTTCACCCTCCCCTGCAGGGGGAGGGTCGGAGCGCATTGAGCGAAGCGAAATGCGATCCGGGTGGGGTGACTGAGGCGCCGCCACCCCACCCCGGCGCCGCTCACTGCGTTCGCGTCGCCGACCCTCCCCCTGCAGGGGAGGGTGAACAGCGGAGTCCGCTGAGACATTGTCGTCCCTCGCGCGCAATTCGGCCGGATTGCTTGCCGTGCGCTGAACGGCGGCGCGGCAAAATCGCTATTTTGCATCAACCAAGCAGACGCCTGCGACGCCGCACGATTCCGCATGCCGGCGCCTTCTCGCCGCCGCGACAGCGGCCGACGCGACGCGGCGCAAGTGCGCAGAAACACCGGTCGCAGACAATCTGAATCAAATTTTCCGCGCGTTTTTTGAACCTTTTACAGGGTTGCGGCGACATAGAGACAAGAACACAGGGGGTCGTTCATGTCCCGCATCCGCGCTCTGCGCTCCTTCGCTTTCGCCGCGCTCGCCGGCGCCGCATTCACCGTCACGGCTTCTGCCAATCCGCTCGCGCTGATCGCGCCCGATCGCCAATCGAGCGACCCGCGTCCGTTCGCGGTCATGCCGCCGCAGGATCAGGGCTTCGTGCAGGCCGAGCGCTTCAAGCGCCAGGTGGTCGACTATCCGACCCGCGAGGCGCCCGGCACCATCATCATCGACACGCCCAACACCTATCTCTACCTCGTGCTCGGCGACGGCCGCGCGCTGCGCTACGGCATCGGCGTCGGCCGCGAGGGCTTCGCCTGGGCGGGCGTGCAGAGCATCCGCAAGAAGGCCGAGTGGCCGGACTGGACACCGCCGCCCGAAATGCTCGCCCGCCAGCCCTATCTGCCGCGCTTCATGGCCGGCGGCCCCGGCAACCCGCTCGGCGCCCGCGCCATGTATCTCGGCGGCACCGAATTTCGCATCCACGGCACCAACGCGCCCGACACCATCGGCACCCGCGTCTCCTCCGGCTGCATCCGCCTCGTCAACGAGGACGTGATCGACCTCTACAGCCGCGTCAACGTCGGCGCCAAGGTCATCGTGCTGCCGATCGAGCACCGCGCCGACGCGCGGGTCAGCTTGCGGTAAGGCACAACGGCACAACCTCGTGTCCCGGATGCGGTGCAGCGGCGCGCATAGCGCGCTGGTGCACCGCTGATCCGGGACCCATCTGCTTCTCCACACAACCTGGGTCCCGCGTCTGCAGCGCACCACTTCGTGCTGCGCTGCGCGCGGGACACGAGAGTGTCAATTCTGCGTATCCCAATAGTGCAGGCCGGCCGACGACACGGCGCCGCCGACCACGCACGGGATGCCGAACTCGATCTGGCCGGCCGCCGCCGCGCCGATGCAGCCGAGCGCGAGCGCGCCCTCGCCGATCTGGCCCCACATCGAGACGTCGCGCTTGGAGCCCGGCCCCTTGCGCTTGAGGTCGTCGATCGAGGCGAGCGCATCCTTGCGCAGTCGCGCGAGATCGACCGTCTCGGCCGCGAGCGTCACCTCGTCGAGCTCCTTCTTCACGTCCTTCGGATAGTACTGGCTGACGCTCTTGAGCATGGCGAGCAGCTTGGCGTCGCGCGCCGCATTGGCGGCGAGCGTGTATTTCGCCATGCCGCCGAGGGTGAGCTTGTCGACGTCGTTGCGCTCCTTCGCCCAGGAGAGCATCGCGATGATGTCGGAGATCGCCGGGTTGAACCCGCCGGTCGCGCAGTAATAGCCCCACAGCACGTCGAGCAGCGCCGGCGTCGGCAGCAGCGCCGGCTTCTTCTTGTCCTTGTGGCCGAGGCCGAGATAGCCGCCGATCTTCGCGAACGGTCCGGGCGACTTTTCGAACCCGGCCTGGTCGAGCGTGGGCATCTCGCCCATGAGATATTTCTGGATCATCAGCCGGCGCGCCGGCAGCCGCTCGGTGTAGCGATAGAGCAGGTCCTTCCAGCCGGGCATCTCCGAATAGGCGATCGCCTGCACCAGCGCCCATTGATCCTCCGGCGGCAGCGGCAGCATGCGGTCGAGCAGCTCGTCCGCCTGCGCCGCATTGTCGTGCAGCGCGCCGGCGATGAAGCCGATGAAGGCGCCGGCGTTCTCCGGATCCTTGAAGATGCCGAGCTGGCTCATGGCCTGCACGGCGTCCGGCACATGCGCCGGATCGCGGTGCACCCGATAGTCGTTCATCCAGGCGAGCACCGCCTCGCGCGACGCGAGCTCGCCGGGCCTGAGCGGCGCAGCCGCGGCCGGCGCCGCCACGATGATCATGACAAACGCGATTGCGAAACCAGCGACGACGCGGCGCATGTCCCCTCCACGATCGCTTGGCGCATGTCCCGGCGAAAGCCTGCTCCAGACCTGATCCGGGTTTCGCCGACAAGGACATGCGCCAAAAAATGCCCCCAAGTCGCAGCGAACTCACCAGATGGGTGCGACTAATTCGTGGGCGCGTGCGCGCCGAATAGTGACGGTATCGCGGCTTTCATCGCCACAAGCGTGACTGGATTGCCCTGCGCATCCCCCTATGATGCACGCCCGGTTAACCATGGGAGTTGGCATGCGCATCGGTGTGATGGCAGCGGGAGCGGTCGGGGCGTATTTCGGCGGGCGGCTCGCGGCGGCGGGGCACGACGTGGTGTTCTTCGCCCGCGGCGCGAACCTCGCGGCGCTGCGGCAGAACGGATTGAAGATCGACAGCGTCAAGGGCGACCTCGTCCTGCCCAAGGTGAACGCGACCGACGATCCGACGTCGGTGGCGCCGGTCGACATCGTGCTGTTCGCCGTCAAGCTGTGGGACACCGAGAGCGCCGCCGAGCAGACGCGCCCGATCGTCGGGCCGGCGACGCGCGTGATCACGCTGCAGAACGGCGTCGACTCGGTCGAGCGCATCGCGCCGATCCTCGGCCGCGACAACGTGGTCGGCGGCATCGCTTATTGCGCGACGGTGCTGTCGGCGCCCGGCGTCGTCTCGCACACGAGCGACTTCGCCCAGATCCGCTGCGGCCGCGTCGACGGCCAGCCAGACACGATGCTCACCGCGCTCGTCGATGCGGCGAAGAAGGCAAATGTCGACATCGTCCAGACCAGCACCTTCGAGGTCGACCGCTGGAAGAAGTTCGTCTTCCTCGCCGCCATGTCGGGCATGACCAGCGCGACGCGCGAGCCGCTGGGAAAAATCCTCGCCGATCCCGACACGCGCGCCATGTTCGAGAGCCTGCTTGCCGAGATCGTCGCGGTCGGGCGCGCCAAGGGCGTGGCGCTGCCGGCCGACTTCGTCGAGGACCGGATGAAATATGCCGCGACCACGCCATTCGGCTTCAAGGCCTCGATGGCGCACGATCTCGACCGCGGCAGCCGCATGGAGCTCGACTGGCTCGCCGGCCGCGTCGTCTCGCTCGGCCGCGAGCTCGGCGTGCCGGTGCCGATGAACACCGCCGTCTACACGGTGCTCAAGCCGCACCGCATGGGTAAGAGCGCGTGAGCGTACGGCGCGAGCTGCAGCCCGACGACCTCGACGAGCTCCAACTCGCCCATGCGTGGGGGAACGCCGAACGCCCGCCACGCATCTTTCGGGTGATGGAAACACTCGCAGCCGATGTCATCGGCCATCGCCTGTTCACCATCATGCGTTTCGATCCGAAGGGTGACGAAGTCGAGCGCGTTTACACCAGCCTGCCCGCCACCTATCCGGTCGGCGGCCGCAAGGCGAAGAAGGACACCGCGTGGAGCGACCACGTTCTGCGCGACATGAAGGTGTTCCGCGGAAATACGCCGGACGACATCCGCGCCGCGTTCGACGATCACGCGACGATCGCGTCGCTCGGCCTGGGTTCGGTGCTAAATATCCCGCTCGTCTTGGCCGGCCGCTGCCTCGGCACGATGAACCTGTTGCATGAGGCGGGTTGGTACACGGAGCAAGATGAGGCGACTGGATTATTGCTCGGTGCGTTTTTGTTGCCGGTGCTGTGCGACGAACAAGACTGACGTGCATGGGAACTGAGGTAAGGAGCGCACGGTCTCTCGCCCCCTCCCCCGCTTGCGGGGGAGGGC
>DATBZM010000064.1:0-2689 GCA_036513175.1 Xanthobacteraceae bacterium
AATACGAACAGTTGAAGGATTTGTTGCACAGCGGAAAGTCGGCGACGATGTTGTTCTCGATCGCGGCCTCGAGCAGCGGCCACTGGAAGGCGGACGCATCGCGGACGTGACAGCGCGCGACGCGGCCGCCCGCGATGCGCAGCCAGACCAGAAGGTCGCCGCGAAACGCCTCGGTGACCGCGATGCCTTCGCGCGGCTCGGCGATTTGCGGCACTTCCACGCGCACCGGCCCCGCCGGCAGCGCGCCGAGCCAGGTCCTGATCAGCGCCATGCTCGCTTCGACCTCGGCGACGCGCACGCGCACGCGCGCATCGACGTCGCCGGCGGCGAGCACCGGAACCTTGAAGCTCATGCCCGCGTAGGGCGGATAGGCGAGATCGCGCCGCGCATCGAAATCGCGGCCGGCGGCGCGGCCGACATGGCCGCCCGCGCCCCAGCGCGTCACCAGCTCGTTCGACACGATCCCGGTCGTGCAGGTGCGGTCCTGCAGCGAGGGGGTCTCGTCGTAGTAGTCGACGATCTCGGCAAAGCGCGGCGCGACGTCGTCGAGCATCGCGACGATCGCGCGCGCGGCGTCCGCGTCGAGATCGCGCGCGACGCCGCCCGGCACGATCATGTCCATCATCAGGCGATGCCCGAACGCCCGGTCGCTCGCGGCCAGTATTGCCTCGCGCAGGATGCCGGTGTGCGCATGCAGCAACGCGAAGGATGCGTCGTTGCAGATCGCGCCGATGTCGCCGATGTGGTTGGCGATGCGCTCGAGCTCGGCCATCACGCCGCGCAGCACCTCGGCGCGCCTCGGCACCGCGATGTCGAGCGCAGCTTCGACGGCGCGCGCGAACGCAAAACTCGACGCGACCGTCGCGTCGCCGGACACGCGCGCCACGATGCGCGCCGCCTGGTCGAGCGCGCAGTCGGTGAGCAGGCCATCGATGCCCTTATGCACGTAGCCGAGCCGCTCCTCGAGCCGTGCCACGATCTCGCCATTGGCCGTAAAACGGAAATGGCCGGGCTCGATGATGCCGGCATGCACGGGCCCCACCGGGATCTGGTGCAGGCCGTGGCCGATCACCGGCGAAAACGCATAGTCGGTCGGATCGCGCGGCGCCGCCGGCGCCTTGGCGCCGAGCGGCGCGCGCACGCCCCAGGCGCCGTGATCGAGCCATGGCCGCGTGTCGGCCGCGCCGATCGCGGCAAAACCGTAGAGATCGCAGATCGCCCGCTCGAGCCGGATCGCTGCCGGGTGATGCCGGCCGATCGACGGAAAGGTATTGTCGCGCACCGCGAACGAGACGACGCAAGGGCTATCGAGCGCCGGCGCCGTCAGCGCGAGATGCACGGCGCCGGCATCGCCCCAGAAGCCGAGCAAGGTGCCCGCGTGCGCGAGCGCCTCGCCCACCGCATCGAAGGTCGCAAGGTCGACGTCGTAGCGCGGCCATGGCTTGTGTCCCGCGACCGGCGTGCGGTGCGCCAGCAGGGCCGCGAGGCGGCTATGGGCGGACGCGCTCATCCGAGCATTGCCGCCACGGCGCGAAACCAGCCCACCACCGCGCCCGGCAGCCACAGGCCGGCGACGAGCACCAGCGCGAGATGGAGAAACAGCGGCACCACCGACGCCTTGACGGGACCCTCCGGGCCCTTGGGTGCGCCGAACACGATGTCCTGCAGGCGCAAGAGCAGCGCGCCGAAGGCGACCAGCAGGCCGGCAATCAGCAGCACGGCGAGCACCGGTTGGCGCGCGAAGGTCGAGCTTACCAGCATGAACTCGCTGGCGAAGATGCCGAACGGCGGCAGGCCCGCGATCGCGATCACGCCGAGCGCAAAGCCTACGGCGAGCACCGGATGGGTGACCGACAGCCCGCCGATATCGGCGATGCGCTGCGTGCCCTTGACCTGCGCGACGTGGCCGACCGCGAAGAAGATCGCCGATTTCGTCAGCGAATGCATGGTCATGTGCAGCAGCCCGGCGAAATTCGCGAGCGGCCCGCCGATGCCGAACGCGAAGGCCGCGATCCCCATGTGCTCGATCGACGAGTAGGCGAACAGCCGTTTGATGTCGCGCCGGCGATAGAGCATGAAGGCCGCGAACACGAGGCTGAGGAGGCCGAGCGCCATCATGATGGCGCCGACGTCGAGCGTCGCGGGATTGCCGCCGAGCACCATCTTGAAGCGCAGCAGCGCATAGAGCGCGACGTTGAGGAGGAGGCCCGAGAGCACCGCCGAGATCGGCGTCGGGCCCTCGGCATGCGCGTCGGGCAGCCAGGCGTGGAACGGCGCCAGGCCGACCTTGGTGCCGTAGCCGACGAGGAGAAACACGAAGGCGAGCGACATCATGCGCGGATCGAGGCGGGCGGCGTTCTTCGCCAGCAGGTCCCACGCCATCGCGGGCAGGCCCTCGCCCACCACTTCCTGCGCGGTCAGGTAGATCAAAATCGTGCCGAAGAAGGCGAGGCCGATGCCGACGCTGCCGAGGATGAAATATTTCCACGCCGCCTCGATCGCGGCGGGCGTGCGGTAGATGCCGACCATCATCACGGTCGAGAGCGTCGCGACCTCGACGCCGACCCACATCAGGCCGATATTGTTGGCGAGCAGCGCGACGCTCATCGCCCCGAGCATCGCCTGGAACATGGCGTGATAGAAGCGCAGGAACGCCGGCGTGATGCGGCCGATCTCGATCTCGTGCGCG
>DATBZM010000065.1:0-7096 GCA_036513175.1 Xanthobacteraceae bacterium
GCCGCTTGCTCCGTGCTCGTGGCTTCCCCCTCCCCGCCCTCCCCCGCAAGCGGGGGAGAGGACCCTCAAACTGAGTCTGGAGAACTTGACAGCCCAGCCAATCACATCGGCAGCAGCACCGTGTCGATCACATGGATCACGCCGTTCGACTGCAGCACGTCGGCGATGGTGACCATCGAGACGTCGCCCTTGGCGTCGGTTACCGTGAGCTTGGCGGGGCCCGCCTGCTTGACCACGAGCTCCTCGCCCTCGACGGTCTTGAGCTTGGCCATGCCGCCGCCGTCCCGCACCATCTTCATCAGCACCGGCGCCGTGAGCCGGCCCGGCACGACATGATAGGTCAGGATCTTGGTGAGCGTGTCCTTGTTCTCGGGCTTCACCAGGGTGTCGACGGTGCCGGCGGGCAGCTTGGAGAATGCCGCGTTGGTCGGCGCGAACACCGTGAACGGCCCCTTGCCCTCCAGCGTGTCGACGAGGCCCGCCGCCTTCACGGCGGCGACCAGCGTCGTGTGGTCCTTCGAATTGACCGCGTTCTGGATGATGTTCTTCGAGGGGTACATCGGTGCGCCGCCGACTTGAACGGTCTTTTCCGTCGCGCCGAAGGTGGTGACGGGAAGCGCGACGCCGAGCGCGAGCGCAATGGCGGTGGTGGCGGCCAACAGGCCGAAGCGATTTGTCATGACTTTCTCCTGGATGGGGATGTTGCAGACGAGGCGACGACCGCTTGGCCGGCCGAAGTGTTTCGGCGCGTCCCTTCCATGTCATCGTCGCGGAGAGATACGGTACGCTGTTGCGTGGGTTTCGACGCAGGCGCGCGGTCACGCCGACGTGATCGGCGGCGGTCGAGCAGATTGGCGCATATCCTTATCGGCGAACCGGTGTCCACTTCGCCGGAATATGCGCTATCGCGCGCGATGCGCCGTGACTTCGATCTCGACCTTCATCTCTGGCTTGAGCAGCCCGGCGACGATCAGGATGGTCGCGGCCGGGCGGATGTTGGCGAGAAATTCGCCGCAGATCGGCAGCACCCGGTCGGCGTCGGCGCGACTGGTGACGTAATAGGTCGCCCGCACCACGTCGGCGAGGGCGAAGCCGGCCTCGCCGAGCGCCCGCGCGATGGTGCGGAAGCAATTGCGCGTCTGCTCCTCGATCGCCTCCGGCATCGCCATGGTGGCGTAGTCATAGCCGGTCGTGCCGGCGACGAAGCAGAAATCGCCCTCGACCACCGCGCGGCTGTAGCCGGCGGTCCTCTCGAACGGCGAACCGGTGGAGATCAGGCGGCGCGGCATCGTGACGGCCTCTCAGCCCAAAGTCGGCGGACTCAAACGCGAAAGATCATGGTATCGTAGAGAGCCGGGCTGAACGCTTCCTCCACCCATGAAATTCGTTGATCCGCTCATGAGCAAGACTAATCCCGGCAACTTCTTCGAGGATTTCCGCCTCGGCCAGGTGATCCAGCACGCGACCCCGCGCACGATCACGGTCGGCGACGTGGCGCTCTACAATGGCCTCTACGGGCCGCGCTTCGCCGTCCAGTCTTCCGAAGAATTCGCCCGCACGCTCGGCTTTCCGCGCGCGCCGGTCGACGATTTTCTCGTCTTCCATGTGGTGTTCGGCAAGACCGTGCCGGACATCTCGCTCAATGCGGTCGCCAATCTCGGCTATGCGGACTGCCGCTTCCTCAAGCCGGTCTACCCGGGCGACACGCTCACGGCGACCTCCGAGGTGATCGGCCTCAAGGAGAACTCGAGCCGCAAGACCGGCGTCGTCTACGTGCGCTCGCGCGGCCGCAACCAGCATCGCCAGGACGTGCTCGAATACGCGCGCTGGGTCATGGTGCGCAAGCGCGACGAGGCGGCGGCAGCACCTGGCGACCAGGTGCCGGAGCTGCCCGATGCGGTCGAGGCGGCCGCGCTCGGCGGCGCCTGCCCGATTCTCAATACGGCGGCCTACGACTTCGCGCTCGCCGGCAGCCCCGCGCGGCTCGCCGACTACAAGCCGGGCGAGCGGATCGATCACGTCGACGGCATCACGATCGAGGAGGCCGAGCACCAGATTGCGACGCGGCTCTACCAAAATACGGCGCGCATCCACTTCGACGCGTTCAACGCCGCGCAGGGCCGCTTCGGCAAGCGGCTGATCTACGGCGGCGTCGTCATCTCGCTCGCGCGCTCGCTCACCTTCAACGGGCTTGCCAACGCGTTCCAGATCGCCGCCATCAACGGCGGCCGTCACGTGGCGCCGCTGTTTGCCGGCGGTACGGTGTTCGCCTGGTCGCAGGTGCTGGCGCGCGCCGAGCTGCCGGGGCGCACCGACGTCGGCGCGATGCGGCTGCGCACCGTCGCGACCAGGGACAAGCCGTGCGCGGATTTTCCCGACAAGTCGGGCAAGGACTACGACCCGGCCGTGATTCTCGATCTCGACTACTGGGTTCTCATTCCGCGCTGACGCCGGCGCGGCCTCATGCCGTCGTGGGATTCGGGTGGAAGCGGATCACCGCCACGATGCCGGCCACGATGAAGATCGCGAGCAGCACGAGCTGGGCGATGTGGACTACCGGAGCGTCCTGCGTCGGCCCGATCGCATGCAGGGACGCGATCTTGTCGAACGACTGGATGACGCCGACGAAGCAGTTGAAAAAGAGCGCCACCAGCGCGGTGACGACGTAGATCCAGCGCCAGGCGCCGCTGAGGTGAAAGAGATAGAGCGCCGCGATCGCCACCGCGAGCGCGACCAGCGAGATGATGCCGACGATGCGCGGCGGATCGAGGACGACCGGCGGCAGCGGGAAGCCGGTGACGCTGGTGAGCACGGTGGTGGCGAGAAAGAGCGCGGTCAAGCCGCCGAGCAGCCTGCCGCCCACCATCCCGAGCAGGACGATCAGGCCAGACGCGATGCCGATCAGGCTGAGGACGACGTGAATCTTGACAAACAGGTCGGTCGGGATTCCCCAGGTCATGGCGCAATCTCCATTCGGTCATGGTCCGCGTGGGTGAATTGTCGCGATTGGCGAGGATGCCCTCATGTCAGCCGGGCCGCAACGTGCGCGATCCCCGCGTCCGCGCATTCCTCGTCGTGGACGCTGCCGGGCGAGCCCGCGACGCCGATGGCGCCGATGATCTCGTCGCCCGCGAGAATCGGGACGCCGCCGCCGACCATCAGCACGCCTTCGAGATGGACGAGATGCGGGTCGGGCTCGCCGCTGCGCTCGTCGACCGCCTTCGACATCGCCGACGTGCGGTGGCGCGCGCTCGCCGCCGTGTAGGCCTTGCGCCGCGCCGAATCGATCAGGTGCGGCCCGGCGCCGTCGCCGCGCAGCAGCACCAGCAGGTGCCCGCCGCGGTCGGCCACCGCGACCGCGACCCGATAGCCGCGCGTTCGCGCGGCATCGAGCGCCGCGCGGGCGGCATCGAGTGCGAGATCGACGCCGATATTCCGCTGGGTCAGGATGCCGTCGCCCATCTTCGCACGCTCCCTCACTTCCTCGCGAGAAAGTCGACAATCTTCGCGGTCGTCTGCTTGGGCTGCTCCTCCATCACCCAGTGGCCGGAGTCGGCAATGATGCCGCCGGTCACGTTGCTCGCGACCAGGCGCATGATGTCGGCCATTTGTGTGCCGAACGAGTGGTCGGCGCCGAGCGCCAGCACCGGCATGGTGAGCTTGCCGGCGGCCGCGAACGTCTTGTTGTCGGCGGCGTCCTGCGTGAACGCGGCAAACTGATTGAACGCCGAGTGCATGGCGCCGGGGCGCGCATAGAGCGCCGCGTAGTGACGGCGGGTCGTCTCGTCGATCGCCTTGGGATTGGCCGACAGCTCGTTCCAGAACCGGTCGAGGTAGATGCGCTCGCGGCCCTTGACCAGCCGCTCCACGTCCGGCCCGCGGAAATTGAAATGCCAGAGTAAGGGATTGCGGATGATCTCGTCCCACGGCCCGATGCCCGGCAGCGGCGCATCGATGATCAGCCAGCGCGTCACCCGCGCGGGAAACTGCGCCGCGAATGCGTAACCCACCATGTTGCCGATGTCGTGGGTGACGAAATCGGCCTTCTCGATCTTGAGCCCGTCCATCACCTGCGCGATGTCGCGCGCCTGGGTCTTCTTGTCGTATCCGCCCTCCGGATGCGACGAGAGGCCCATGCCGCGCAGGTCGGGAACGATCACGGTGTGGCCGCGCGCGAGCACCGCCGCGACCGGTGCCCACATGTCGCCGCTGTCGCCGAATCCGTGCAGCAGCACGACCGCGGGCCCGTGCCCGCCGATCCGCACGTGGATCGTCGCGCCGTCGGTCGCGATATCCTGCTGGTGGAAGCTGGCCGGAAACGGCTCAGGGCCGGCACGGTGCCTGCGCTTGAAGCCCTCATTCATGCTCCAACCCCTTCAGCACGACCACGTAAGCCAAGGCGCGAACGAGGTCTGCTCCCTGCCGCAACCGGTGCCGCCTGCTTCGATCTGCAGGAATTGCGCGGGACCTGCTTGCCGTCTTGCACGTATGCGGCATTGATACGCCTAGGCAGTCGCCTCAATCTACCCCGCCCCCGCGCGCATGTGCTCGACCAGCTGCTGCGCAAAGGGCGGCAGCGCGGCGAAATCGCGCACGCAGATCGTGAGCTCGCGCAGCGCCCACGGATCGGTGAGATCGACGGTCTTGATCGCCATGGCCTTGGCGGCCCAGCGCGCCGTCGTTTCCGGCACGATCCCGACCCCGACATTGCTCTCGACCAATCGGCACACGGCGTCGAAGCTGCGCAGCTGCACGCGCAGCCGCAGCGGCCGGCCGATGCGCGCTGCCTTGTCGGCGAGGAAGCGCTGCAGCGCGCTCGCGCGGTCGAGGCCGATGAAGTCGTGCTCGAGAACCTCGGCAAAGCCGATGCGGGCGCGCCGCGCCAGCGCGTGCTCGCGCGCGACCACGAGCACGAACCGGTCGCTGCGGAACGGGAAGGTGACGAGATCGCCCGCATCGACGGTCCCGGCGACGATGCCGATGTCGCCCACCCCTTCGGCGATCAGCCCCACGATCTCGTCGGACAGGCGTTCCTCGAGATCGACGCTGACGTTCGGGTGGCCGGCGAGGAACGAGCTCAGCGTCTCCGGCAGGAACTCGGTGATCGCATTGGTGTTCGACAGCACCTTGACCTGGCCGGCGAGCCCGCCCGCATAGGCGCTGAGGTCCTCGCGCAGCCGCTCGGCCTGGCGCAGGATCGCGCGCGCATGCTGCAGCAGGGTACGGCCCGCCGGCGTCGGCGTCACACCTTGGCGCCGGCGCAGCAGCAGCGGCGCACCGAGCGCCTCCTCCATGTTGCGGATGCGCGTCGAGGCGGCGGCGAGCGCCAGATGCGCGCGCTCTGCGCCGTGCGTGATGCTGCCCGCCTCGACAACATGGCGAAACAGGCTCAAATCCGCGAGGTCGAAGCGCATCTCAGCCTACCTTCGCAATTGGCGAAGGAAAACTACGCCAATTGCTGCTTGCATACCGGATTTCTCTAGCAGATATTTCGCGCGTTACGAAGCCCGGCGACGCGGTCCCAAAGCTCGGCGGGGCCACCCGCCGGGGCTTTGCGTTGTTGCGCATTGCCGCATGAGCAGAGTTTCGCTAGGAACGCGGCGTCGCCGGATTCGACGTCGTTGGAGACATCGCGATGACTGAAACCCAGTCCCCCGTTCAGCGACCGCTCTCGCCGCATCTGCAGATCTACCGTCTCACGCTGTCGATGGTGATGTCCGGCGTGCATCGCATCACCGGGCTCGCGCTGTGCGCCGGCATGGTGATGCTGACGTGGTGGCTGCTTGCCGCCGCCGCCGGGCAGAACGCCTACGGCACCTTCGAGGGTTTCGCGTCGAGCTGGATCGGCCGCCTCATCCTGTTCGGCTTTAGCTGGGCGCTGCTGCATCATCTGATCGGCGGCCTTCGCTATCTCGTCTGGGACCTCGGCTACGGCCTCGAGCCGGCGGAGCGCGAATGGCTGGTGCGCGCCAACATCATCGGCTCGATCGCGGCGGTCATCCTGCTGTGGCTGATCCTCGTGATGTTCGGCCTGCGATGAGGAGCAACTGACATGAGCATGCGCACGCCGCTCGGCCGCGTCCGCGGCCTCGGCTCGGCAAAATCGGGCACCGAGGCATTCTGGCTGCAGCGCATGACCGCGATCGCCAGCATTCCGCTCACGCTTGCGGGCCTCGTCCTGGTGATCTCGCTCACCGGCCGCAGCTACCCGGCGGTCAGGCAGATTCTCGGCTCGCCGCTCATCGCCGTGCTGATGATGCTGTTCGTGATCGCCAACGCGATGCACATGAAGATCGGCGTGCAGGTGGTCATCGAGGATTATGTCTACGACAAGAACAAGAAGCTCACGCTGGTGATGCTCAATAATTTCTTCGCCTGGGCGGTGGGGCTCGCCTGCATCTTCGCGATCCTCAAGATTTCGTTCGGAGTGTGAGACGATGGCTGCGAATGGTTCCGGCAACGGCGCTCCCAAGGTGAACGGGCGCGCCTATCCGATCGAGGACCACACCTACGACGTGGTGGTGGTCGGCGCCGGCGGCTCCGGCCTGCGCGCGGTCGTCGGCTGCAGCGAGGCCGGGCTGCGCACCGCCTGCATCAGCAAGGTCTTTCCCACCCGCTCGCACACGGTCGCGGCGCAGGGCGGCATCGCGGCGTCGCTCGGCAACATGGGCGAGGACGACTGGCGCTGGCACATGTACGACACCGTCAAAGGCTCTGACTGGCTCGGCGATCAGGATGCGATCGAATATCTGTGCCGCCAGGCACCCGCCGCCGTCTACGAGCTCGAGCACTGGGGCCTGCCGTTCTCGCGCACCGAGGAGGGCAAGATCTACCAGCGCCCGTTCGGCGGCATGACCACTCATTACGGCAAGGGCACCGCGCAACGCACCTGCGCGGCGGCCGATCGCACCGGCCACGCCATGCTGCATACGCTCTACGGCGCGGCGCTCAAGCACAACGCCGAGTTCTTCATCGAATACTTCGTCCTCGATCTCATCATGGACGACGAGGGCGCCTGCCGCGGCGTGATCGCGCTCAAGCTCGATGACGGCACCATCCACCGCTTCCGCGCCAAGGTGACGATGCTCGCCACCGG
>DATBZM010000066.1:0-6632 GCA_036513175.1 Xanthobacteraceae bacterium
ATCGAAAGCAAGAAGGCGGCCGCCAAGGCCCATGTCTCGACCGTGCCGGGCCATCTCGGCGTCATCGCCGACGACCTCCAGGCGGTCGAGATCGCCGAGCAGATCGGCTATCCGGTGATGATCAAGGCGTCGGCCGGCGGCGGCGGCAAGGGCATGCGCATCGCGCGCTCGAAATCGGAGGTCGCGGAGGGTTTCGCCCGCGCCAAGTCGGAGGCGAAGTCGTCGTTCGGCGACGACCGCGTGTTCATCGAGAAATTCATCGTCGATCCGCGCCACATCGAGATCCAGGTGCTCGGCGACAAGCACGGCAATGTCATCTATCTCGGCGAGCGCGAGTGCTCGATCCAGCGCCGCAACCAGAAAGTCGTCGAGGAGGCGCCGAGCCCGCTGCTCGACGCGCACACCCGCAAGGCCATGGGCGAGCAGGCGGTCGCGCTCGCCAAGGCGGTGGGCTACGACTCGGCCGGCACCGTCGAGTTCGTCGCCGGACAGGACAAGAGCTTCTTTTTTCTCGAGATGAACACGCGGCTGCAGGTCGAGCACCCGGTGACCGAGCTCGTCACCGGCATCGACCTCGTCGAGCAGATGATCCGCGTCGCGGCGGGCGAGAAGCTCGCGCTCAAGCAGAGCGACGTGAAGCTCGACGGCTGGGCGGTCGAGACCCGCATCTATGCGGAGGATCCCTACCGCAACTTCCTGCCCTCGATCGGCCGCCTGGTGACCTATCGCCCGCCGCCCGAGGGCGTCCACGACGGCATCACGGTGCGCAACGACACCGGCGTCTACGAGGGGGGCGAGATCTCGCTCTATTACGACCCGATGATCGCCAAGCTGGTCACCCACGCGAAGACGCGCGACGCCGCGATCGCGGCGCAGTCGCGCGCGCTCGACGAGTTCGCCATCTCGGGCATCCGCCACAATATCCCGTTCCTCGCCGCCCTGATGGCGCATCCGCGCTGGCAGGCCGGCGAGCTCTCGACCGGCTTCATCGCCGAGGAATTTCCCGACGGGTTCCATCCGATCGCGGCCGAGGGCGAGCGCGCGCAAGTGCTCGCCGCGGTCGCAGCCGCGATCGACCATCGGCTCGGCGCGCGCAAGCGCAAGATCGCCGGCCAGCTCATCGGCCGCCGCGTCACGCGCGCGACCTTGCGCAGCGTCTGGCTCGACGGGCGCGAGTACATTCTCGAGGTGACCGGCAGTGGCGCGGCGGTCGAGTTCGCCGAGGGGGGCGCGGCGCCCCCGCACGGCGAGGACACCGTGACGATCACGTATCGGGCGGGCCTCGGCAATGACGGCAGCCGCATCGCGGTGCACTCCGCCTGGATCCCGGGCTGGCCGGTGTGGCGCGGCGTCGTTGGCGAGCGGGCGATCGCCGTGCAGGTGCGGCCGGTGCCGAACGGCTTCGATCTCGCCTGGCACGGCACGCAGGCGCGCGCCTATGTCTATACCGAAACCGAGGCCAAGGCGGCGCGCCTGATGCCCGTCAAGGCGCTCGCCGATACCGGCAAGAAGCTGCTCTGCCCGATGCCGGGTCGCGTGGTGGCGATCGCGGTCACGGTCGGGCAGGAGGTCAAGGCGGGCGAGACGCTCGCCGTGGTCGAGGCGATGAAGATGGAGAACGTGCTGCGCGCCGAGCGCGACGGGATCGTCAAGGCGATCTACGCCAAGAAGGACGACAATCTCGCGGTCGACGCGATGATCCTGGAGTTCGCGTAGGGGCGGTCGCATCCGACGGGGCGAACCGTGGCAGGCTTGCCGGGATGTGCGCCAACTGACAGATGTGTCGCATGACGCGAGGATTCAGCGCTTGAGGAACCGTGCCTTCATCCCGACCTACGTGGTATCGCTCGCCGATTCGGAGGCCCGGCGCCGCAGCATGACGTCGCAACTCGGCGCGGCCGGCGTCCCGTTCCAATTCTTCGATTGCGTCGATGGCAGGACGCAGCGGGTGCCGGACTGCATCGATGGTGCGCGCGTCGTTCGCGAGCGGTTCAAGACCGAAGGCGCGCTTGCCTGCACGGCGACGCACCGGCTGCTCCATCGCATGATCGCGCAAGGCGAGGCGGAGGCCGTCGTCATTCTCGAGGACGATGCGATCATTCCGCCGGATTTCGCCGACATCGTCGAAGCGGCGCTCGCCTTCGAGTTCGACGCGTTCAAGCTCGAGGGTGTCAACGCCTCGAAGCGGCGGATCACCGTCGGCCACCTGGCACGCTATGACGTCGTCATCACGTCGCGGCCGGCGGTGGGCTCCGCCGGCTACATCCTTCGCCGCGATGCGGCGCGGCGCATCTGCACCCTGCCGGTGCTCGATTGGACCTGCGACTACATCTTCCAGGACACCCGTCTGCGCCTGCGCGTGCTCGAGATGAATCCGTTCTGCGTGCGCCAGGACGAGGCGATCGGAAGCCAGATGCCCCAATCTCTCTCCAACCCCGGCTACGTACCGCCGCGCAAATGGTCGATCGCGCGGCTGATCGAGTCGGTCAAACGCAAGGCCGCGATCGCGTCGATCCACGGGCCGGCAGCGCTGGCCCGTCTCGAGTCGCAACGCATCGGACGTTGGCTCAATCGGTAAATCGCTTCCGATCCGGGGCGAGGGCGCTCGCGCTGTCTCGCGCCGATTGCGTCCCGATTTATCGACCACACGCCCTGACTAGCCGGCCCCTACGTGACCGGCGATGTTCAGGAAGTACCGCGTATACCGCAGCTCGCCGGTCCTGGTGAGCGCGCCTTTTGCGACGAGGTCTTGCAAGTCGCGCGTCGCGGTCGCGCGCGAGGTCCTGCTGATGCTGATGTAGTTCTCCGCGCTCAGCCCGCCCTTGAAGCCGTCGATGCCCTCCTTGAACACGCGAGCGATCACCCTTGCCTGGCGTTCGTTCAGATCGTCGCGGAACTTGTCGTAGAACTTCGCCTTCGCGAGATAAAATTCGACGCGCTTGATCGTGTTCTTCTGCGCCTCGGCGACCGTGTCGGCGAAATACGTCATCCAGCCGTCGACCGGCAATTCCTTGTTGCTGCGTTCGAGCGCCGCGTAATAATCCTTGCGCTTGCGCTCGATGGTGTAGGCGAGCGCGATCAGGCTCGGTTGGCCGAGGTTTTGCGCCAGCGATTTTTCCGCCAGCGCCCGGCCGATCCGACCATTGCCATCGGCGAACGGATGGATGCAGACGAAATGGAGATGCACGATCGCGGCGCGCGTCAGCGCCGGCAGCGGGTTCTTGCCGCCTGGCGCCGTGTCGTTGAACCATGCGATGAAGCGCCTCATTTCAGCGGGCACGTGGGCGGAAGGCGGCGCCTCGAAATGGACCTTGCGCCGGTAGTCCGGGCCGGAGACGACCTGCATCGGTTCGGGATGGGTCCGGTAACGGCCGATCGCCTGAAGGGATGCGTCCCCGCTCAGCAACATCGCGTGCCAATCGAACATGGTTTTGTCGCTGAGCGGCGCGGCGAAGTTCCGGTAGAGGTCGAGCATCATCTTCGCGATGCCGCGCTCGGCCGGCTTGACGTCGGGCGCTTCGGGCCCGAGTCCGAGTTGGTGGCGCAGCGAGGATTGCACGCTGTCGCGGTTGAGCATTTCGCCCTCGATCTGCGAGGTCTTTACCGCCTCGTCGCTGATGAGCTCGATCTTGAGCGTTTCCTGGTCGTCCGCCCCGATATGCTTGTACGCGCCGATGAACTCGCCCGATTGCAACAGGAATCTCTGCTCTATCGGCAGCAAAGCCATTGAATCATATATGAAATTTGGCCAGCCCGATTGTTGCCAGTTCCACGTCATGAGCTATAGGAGTCCTCTTCTATAGCTCATAATGTGACAAAAAGTGATCTATAGCAAGCGCTTCCATAGCTCAGGAAATCTCCAAGCCTCCCCCGGGCAATGACCATAACGACGACACGAGCGAGCGAATCGAGTGCAACAACAGCACAAGCCGTATCAGGCGAGGTCGCTCGACATTCGCGTCCTCCCTTGGCATGTCAGGGTCACGAGACGAACCGCCCGCACGAGCGCGCCATGACGCTCTACTTCGCCTACGGCTCGAACATGAGCCGCGCGCTGATGCGGCCGCGCTGCCGGTCGGCACGCGAGATCGGTATGGCACGGCTCGACGGCTGGCAATTCATCATCATGCGCGAGGGTTATGCGTCGATCGTGCCGGCGCCGGGCGGCGTCGTGCACGGCGTGCTGTGGCGCCTCGCGCCGCGCGACCTCGCGGCGCTCAATGCCTATGAGCGGCTCGAGCAGGGCCTTTATCGGGCCGCGACGCTGCCGGTGCGGGCCGGCGCGCGCCGCGTCGCGGCACTGGTCTATGTCGGCGGCTCGCGCGCCGCGGGCGTGCCGCGGCCGGGCTATCTCGATCTCGTGCTCGCGGCGGCGCGCGAGGCCGGTCTGCCGGCATCCTACGTCGCGTCGCTTGCGCGCCACATGCCGTCCGGCTGGCGCGGCGCGCGCGCGCCGGAAACCGGCGAGGTGGCATGAGCGGGCAACGCGACATCCGCCGCGTCATGATCCGCGGCCGCGTGCAGGGCGTCGGCTTTCGCGCCTGGACCGAGGACGAGGCGCGCCGGCGCGCCCTCGACGGCTGGGTGCGCAACCGCCGCGACGGCGCGGTCGAGGCGGTGTTCGCGGGCCCGCCCGAGACGGTCGCCAGCATCATCGAGGCGTGCCGGCGCGGCCCGCCGCTCGCCCGCGTCGAGGCACTCGACGTGCACGACGCGACCCGCGACGATCTTAGCCAGCGCCGGGCCGGCGAGGCGTTCTCCATGCTGCCGACGGTGTGATTTTTTAGCGACTCTGCGCCAGCAGCGCGCGGACCTGGGCCTGCACGTCGAGCGCGACGCACACCGCCAGGAGCAGCGCGAAGCCGCCGAACCCGATCGGCACGGCGAACCACCGGCTCAACAGCTCCGGCAACAGCATCACCAGCGTGACGTAGATCGCGCCCACCAGGACGAGGGGCGAGATGATGCCGTCGAGATGGACGGCGGTCGGCTCGCCGGGCGCGACGCCCGGGATGCTCCCGCCGCAGCCGCGCAGGCGCTCGGCCATATGCTCGGGATCGGCGACATAGGCGGCGTAGAAAAGGGTGACGACGAAGATCAGCAGCGCCATGATGGCGATATGGCGCAAGTCGGCGAAGCCTAAGACTTGCACGAGCCCGCCCGCCCAGCCGCGTCCGGCGATCAGCAGGCCGGCGATTTCGGCCGCGAACAAGCCGATAGCGATGAGCCCGCCGGCGAACAGCGCCGGCAGGATGCCGGCCGGATTGAGCTTGACGGCGAGATCGGCCGATTGCGGGCCCGTCGCGGTGGCGAACTCGATCGGGATGCGCCGACGGGCGCGCTCGATCGCGGCGACCGCGAGCGTCACCGCCGCGGCAATGAGCGCGAGCGCCATCAACGAATTCTGTGACAGAAGACCGGCCCGCGATGCTTGCAGAAGCGTGGCGATGTCGCGCGGCACCGCCGCGACGACGCCGACGAGCAGGACCAGTGCGATTCCGTTACCGATTCCTCGTGCCGTGATCTGGTCTGCCAGCCACACCAGAAACAGCGTGCCGGCCGTCAAGGTGAGCGCGGTCGAGAGCCGAAACACGAAGGGTTGGTAGGTCACGGCGCCGGCGATGTTCTCGAGCGCGATCGCGATCCCGTAGGCCTGCAGCACCGCGAGCAGCACGGCGCCGCAGCGGGTGTAGAGCTCGATCGCCCGGCGTCCCGGGTCGCCGGCGTCGGCGACCGCGCGCAGCCGTCGTGACACCATCGTCACCACTTGCACCAGCACCGCGGCCGAGACGTAGGGCGTGAGCGAGAGGGCGAAGATGCTGATCCGGCCGATAGCCGGGCCGGCAAGCAGGTGGGCGCCGAGCGTCCCGCCGGCAGTCTGGCGAAAGGCCTGGCCCCAGATGTCCGGATCGATGCCGGGCAACGGGATGTAAGACCCGACCTGCAAGACGAGCAGCGCCGCGAGCGTGAAGCCGATACGTTTCCAAAGCTCTGCGTGCATCCCGCCCCCCGACTCGCGCGCTTGATACTCTAACTTAAGCTTATGTCGGTCGCATATTCCGGGTCGTCGGTTCAGTCGATGCCGTGTCGGGCAGGACGGCGTCGCGGGCTTCCGCAGTCACGCCGAACAGGCCCTCGAATTCGTGTCGCAGCGCCGCATCGACCTCGGCCATCCTCGCGGTGCGGCCGAGGTCGGCGAGGCTCGTCACGCCGAAGCGCTTGTCGGCGATGCCGCACGGCACGATGCCGGAGAAATGCGCCAGATCCGGCGCGACGTTGAGCGCGATGCCGTGCAGGCTCACCCAGTGGCGGATGCGGATGCCGATGGCGGCGATCTTGTCCTCGAAACCGTCGCCCTTGTCGGGCCGCCGCACCCAGACGCCGACGCGGTCCTGGCGCCGCTCGCCGGCGACGCCGAACGCCGCGAGCGTGCGGATGATCCATTCCTCGAGCGTCGCGACGTAGCGGCGCACGTCGGGGACGCGCCGCTTGAGGTCGAGCATCGCGTAGGCGACGCGCTGGCCAGGCCCGTGATACGTGAACTGGCCACCGCGCCCGCTGGCAAAGACCGGAAAGCGCGCCTCGATGAGATCGCCGGCCTGCGCGCTCGTCCCCGAGGTGTAGAGCGGCGG
>DATBZM010000067.1:0-19826 GCA_036513175.1 Xanthobacteraceae bacterium
CATCCACGTCTTTGCCGCGAAGAAAGACGTGGATGCCCGCGACAAGCGCGGGCATGACGACGAAGAAAGGACGACCTATGTTGTCACCGCCCTCGCCGCGCAGCGCCGAGTTCGCCCGGCGCATCACCGCATTCATGGAAGAGCACATCTATCCGGCGGAGCCCGTGTTCGAGCGCGAGGTGCGCGAGGGCGACCACTGGGACGAGCCGCCCGTGATGGCGGAGCTCAAGAGCAAGGCGAAGCAGGCGAGCCTTTGGAACCTGTTCGTGCCGAAGAAGCACGATCCGGACGGCCTCTCGGTTACCGAATACGCGCCGCTGTGCGAGATCATGGGCCGCTCGCCGATCGGCGCCGAGCCATTCAACTGCTCGGCACCCGACACCGGCAACATGGAAACGCTGATGCTCTACGGCAGCGACGCGCAGAAGAAGCGCTGGCTCGCGCCGCTGATGGCGGGCGAGATCCGCTCCTGCTTCGCCATGACCGAGCCGGCGGTCGCCTCGTCGGATGCGACCAACATCCGCTCCGAGATCACGCGCGACGGCGACAGCTACGTGATCAACGGGCGCAAATGGTGGACGTCCGGCGCGATGGACAAGCGCTGCAGGCTCGCGATCTTCATGGGGCAGACCGACCCGGGCGCGCCGTCGCACAAGCGCCAGTCGATGATCCTCGTGCCGATGGACGCGCCCGGCATCAAGATCGTGCGCCCGCTCACCGTGTTCGGCTATGACGACGCGCCGCACGGCCATGCCGAGGTGATCTTCGCGAACGTGCGCGTGCCGGCGGCGAACATCCTGCTCGGCGAAGGCCGCGGCTTCGAGATTGCGCAGGGGCGGCTCGGGCCGGGCCGCATCCACCACTGCATGCGCATGATCGGCATGGCCGAGCGCGCGCTGGAAACGCTGTGCCGGCGCGCCATCTCGCGCTCGACCTTCGGCCGCACCATCGCGGAGCATGGCGTCACGCGCCACTGGATCGCCGAATCGCGCATGGAGATCGACCAGGCGCGGCTGCTCACCATGCACGCCGCGCAGATGATGGACACGGTCGGCAACAAGGCGGCGCGTTCCGAGATCGCCATGATCAAGGTGGTGGCGCCGAATGTGGCGCAGAAGGTGATCGACCGCGCCATCCAGGTGTGCGGCGGCGGCGGCGTGTCGCAGGAGTTCCACCTCGCCTACGCATATGCCCGCGCCCGCGCCATCCGCCTCGCCGACGGCCCCGACGAGGTGCACCGCGAGGCGGTGGCGAAGATGGAGCTGCGCAAATACGCGGCGCAGGGCGGGAATGCGGGGTAGCGCGATTACGTCGAAGAGGGAGGGAAGGCGGGCGCAGGCCGGGGAGGCGTCGGCGCGGCATTCTGCGCCGCGTTGCGCTTCCTTCGTTCCTCCCAGCGCTGCATCACGACATAGAAGGAAGGAACGAACACGACCGCGAGGCAGGTCGAGGCGATCATGCCGCTGAAGACCGCGATGCCGATCGATCTGCGCGCCCCGGCGCCCGCGCCGGTCGCGATGACAAGTGGGAAGACGCCCAGAATAAAGGCGAAGGAGGTCATGAGAATCGGGCGGAACCTGAGCCGCGCCCCCTCGACCGCCGCCGCGACGATGTCCATCCCCTCGGCGCGTTTCTGGCGCGCATATTCCACGATCAGAATCGCATTCTTGCTGGCAAGTGCAATCAGAAGGATGAGGCCGATCTGCGTGTAGAGATTGTCGGCGGCGCCGAGTCCTGTGAGGGCGCCGACCGTCCCGAGCAGGGCGAGCGGCACGCCGAGAATCACGGAGAACGGCAGGATCCAACTCTCATACTGGCCTGCCAGCACGAAATAGACGAGCAACATCGCGAGGCCGAAGACGAAATAGATCTGCGAGCCGACCGCCTTCTCCTGGTAGGACATCGCGGTCCATTGGTAGCCCGTCCCCTTCGGCAGCGCCTGCGCGCCGATCTGGTCCATGAGGTCGAGCGCCTGGCCCGAACTGAAGCCGGGAGCCGCGCTGCCGACGACCGTCGCCGAAGGATAGAGATTGTAGAGGCTGATCAGCGGCGGACCCACGACCTTTCTGACGTCGTCGATCACCGTTCCGATCGGGGTCATGGTCCCGTTCCCGGCCTTGACCTTGAGGTTCAAGATGTCGTCGATGCTCGCGCGGTCCTCGGGCAGCGCCTGCGTGTAGACCTGGAACACGTGTCCGGACGTGTTGAACTGAGCCGCGTAAGTCGATCCGACGTAGGTGGACAGGGCGGAAAAGACATCGCCGACCGTGATGCCGAGCGTCTCGGCCTTGATGCGGTTGACGACCACGCTGAAGTGGGGGGCCCCGGCCCGGTAGGTCGTGCTCAGCCTGCTCAGCGCCGATTGCCCGTTGCCGTCGCGGACGACGGCCTCCGCCAGGCTCTGCAGCAATGCGTAATCGAAATCGCCGTTCTTGATCTCGACCTGCATGGTGAAGCCGCTGACGTTGCCGATGCCCTGAATCGGGGGTGGCGGCAGCGCGAACGCCATCGCCTGCGGGATACCTTGCAGCGCGCCGTTGAGGCGCTGGTCGATCGAGCGCAGATCCTGTCCGCTCTGCTTGAGGCGCGCGTCCCAGTCGTCGAGGACCACGAAGGCGACGCCCGCATTCGCCAGGCTTGCAAAGTTGTCCAATACGGAGACGCCGCTGACGGTGATCACATGATCGACGCCGGGGATCGCCTTTGCGATCGTCGAGATCTGCTGCATCACGGCGTCCGTGCGCTCCTTCGACGCGCCATCGGGCAGCTGTGCGCTGATGATCAGGTAGCCTTGGTCCTCGTCCGGCAGGAATGCGGTCGGCACGCGCGTCAGGCCCCAGATTGCAATGCCGACGAGAATGAGCGCGAGGACTGCCATCGTGCCGCTACGGCGCGTCATCGCGCCGATCAGGCCGACATAGCCGCGCTCAGTGAGCCCATAGACCGCGTTGAAGCCGCGGTAAAAGAAGTTGCGCCTTTCGAGGGGCGTCGGCGGCCGCAGCCATAGCGCGCTTTGCGTCGGCTTCAAGGTCATGGCGTTGACGGCGCTGATGAAGGCGGTGGCGGCGATGACGAGCGCGAATTGCCGATAGAGCTGTCCGGTCAGTCCGGGCAGGAAGGCGGCCGGAATGAACACCGACATCAGCACCAAGGTGATGCCGATGACCGGGCCGGTCAGCTCGTCCATCGCCCTCCCCGCCGCCTCGCGGCCGGGCATGCCCTGCTCGACATAGCGCGAAACGCCCTCGACGATGACGATAGCGTCGTCGACGACGATGCCGATCGCCAATACGATGGCGAACAGGGTCGGGAGATTGATCGTGAAACCAAGCGCCGCCATCGCGGCGAAGGCGCCAATGAGCGTCACCGGAACGGTTGTCGCCGGGACGAGCATCGCCCGCCAATCCTGCAGGAAGACGAGAATGACGATCAGCACGAGAACCGCGGCCGCGATCAGCGTCAGATAGACCTCGTCGATCGCGGCCTTGACGAATTTCGTGGTGTCGTAGGGCGTCAGATAGGTGAGCCCCACAGGAAAGCTCTTGGCGAGCTCGTCCATTTTCGCCTTGACCGCGTTGGCGACCGAAATGGCGTTGGCATTCGGCAGGAGCGAGATGGCGATCCCGGCTGCCGGCCGGCCATCGAGATTGAACGATTTGCTGTAGGTCTGGGCGCCGAGCTCGACCCGGCCGATGTCGCGGATTCTGGTGATTTGTCCGCCATTCGTTGCGGCGACCTTGACGATGATGTTGGCGAACTCGGCAGGATCGTCCAGGCGGCCTTTGAGCTCGAGGGTGTATTGAAAATCCTGGCCCTTGGGCGCCGGCGGCGCGCCGACCTGGCCGGCGGCGACCTCCTGGCTCTGCTGCTGAATGGCATTGACCACGTCCTGCGGCGTCAGGCCCCGCGCCTGAAGCAGGGCCGGGTTCATCCAGATGCGCATGGCGTATTGCCCGGCGCCGAAGATCGTCACGGCGCCGACGCCGTCGAGGCGGGCCAGCTCGTTCTGCACGTTGATGACGGCATAGTTCGACAGGAACAGGCTGTCGAAATGGCTGTCAGGCGAAATCAACGCGACGAATTCGAGAATCGAGGTCGACTTCTTGGTCGTCGTCACGCCCTGGGCCTGGACTTGCGGCGGCAGCGACGAAAGCGCGGCGGCCACCTGGTTCTGGACCAGAATCTGCGCCTTGTCGGGGTCAGTGCCGATCGCGAAGGTGACAACCAACGTATAGGTGCCGTCGTCCGCGCTCGTCGACTGCATGTAGAGCATGTTTTCGACGCCGTTGACCTGCTGCTCGATCGGCAGGGCGACGGTGTCGATCAAGGTTTTGGCGCTTGCGCCAGGATAGCTCGTCGTCACCTGGATGGTCGGCGGGACAACATTGGGATATTGCGAGCTCGGCAATTGAATGAGTGCGACCAGGCCGATCAGGACGATGACCAGCGCCAGCACGTTGGCGAGCACCGGCCGGTCGATGAAAAACCGCGAGATCATGCCGGTTCCCCGCGATGTTTCATTTCGGCGCGGGCTTGCGGACGCTCGTCTCGGCGGCGTCTGACGGATGGGCTGCGTCCGACGCCAGCACGGACCGTTGTGGCTCGACCTTGGTCCCGGGAAAGGCGCGCTGAACGCCTTCGGTCACCACCCAGTCGCCTGGATCGAGACCGGATTCGATGATCCGGAGCTCTCCCTGCCTTTGCCCGGTTTTGACGATCTTGCGCTGAACGACATTGTCCGCGCCGACCACCAGCACGTAGCTTCCCTCCTGGCTCGTCCCGATCGCTTCGTTTTGCGTCAGCAGCGCCCTGTCCTCATGCCCGATCGGGACCCGGACACGCACGAAAAGGCCCGGAAGCAAGGCGTGATCCTTGTTCTCGAACACCGCGCGCAACGCGAGTGTGCCTGTCAAGGCGTCGACTTGCGGCGAGGCGTAGTCGAGATGTCCGCCGTGCGGATAGCCCTCCTCGCCCTGCAGGCCGATGTCGACCGAGATGCTCGAAATGAAGTTGAGGTCGGAACTGACCGCGGGTGCCTTTTCCGCCCTCCGGATCGCCAGAATTTGCGGCTCGCTCATCGTGAAATAGACGTAGAGCGGGTCGGTCTGGACGATGGTCGCCAGCGTGGTCGCCCCGGACGCGCCAACGAACGAGCCGATATCTGCTTGATGGTTGGTGACGACGCCATCGAATGGCGCGAGCACCCTGGTGAAGCCGAGGTTGATGGTCGCATTTTCGATGTTGGCCTTGTCGACCGCCACGGTGCCGGCGTCCTGCTCCACCGTATATTGCTGGTCCTGCTCCTGCTGCTTGGGGATGGCATTGGTTTTCGCCAGATCCTGGTAACGGGCGAAGTCGACCTGTGCCTCCTTGAGGATGGCCTGATCACGCGCCAACTGCGCCTTCACCTGATCGAGCTGCGCCTGATAGACGTCGCGCTCGATGCCGAAGAGCAGCGTTCCCTTGGTGACGGCGGCGCCATCCTTATAGTCGATCGATTCAAGAAAGCCCGGCACGCGCGCGACCAGGCTTACGGAGTTGAACGGCGCGGTGTTGCCGGTCAGGTAGGCATAGAGGGTCACCGGTTTCTGCACCGGCTGCGCGACGGTGACCTTGGGAGGCGGCGGGGGGACGTACGCGTTCTTGGAGCCGCAGGCCGCAAGAGCAAGCGCGGCAACCTGTGCGAGGACAGCCAAGCGCAAGCACCGGCTTTTGCCGGTCAGGGCATACAGGCCGTGCCTCCATCCGCTCATCAGAATGATGACTGACCTGCAAGAGTGTTGGGACCCGTCAGCCGGCAACATGGAGGGCGCCTTGCAGAATCAAAAGAGCCAAACCGGCGATGCTCATGAATAACAGCAATTAGAGACAAAAATCCGCGCGAGCATCCGATCACAGCAGGTTTGCGTCCTTCCCCGGAGGCGAAAGTGCCGTGGTGAGGGGATCCATGCGTTTCAATTGGAGCCAGGAGCGCCCCTCGCCTGCCGCGCTTCGCGTGGCCGCTCCCCATCGGGGAGTGCGAGGCATCACGCAATCGTCACGCCACCATCCGCGACGATGATCTGCCCGGTGATGAAGCTCGCCGCGGGCGATGCCAGGAACGCCGCGATCGGCCCGATTTCCTCGGGCAAACCGATGCGGCGCAGCGGCGTGCGGTCGGTGCGGCGCTTGAGCGCCTCCGGATTCTCCCACAGCGCCTTGGCGAAATCGGTCTTCACCAGGCCCGGCGCGATGGAGTTGACGCGCACGTTCTTTGGCCCCCATTCGACCGCGAGGTTGCGCGCGAGCGCGAAATCCGCCGCCTTGGAGATGCCGTAGGCGCCGATCACCTCGCTGCCGCGCAGGCCGCCGATCGAGGACACGATGATCACCGCGCCGTCACGGCGCTCCGCCATCTCCGAAATGGTGAGATTGCAGAGCCACAGGTTGCTCTTCACGTTGGTGCCGATGATCTTGTCGAAGGCCTCGTCGGTGAGCTGCCCGAGCGGCCCATAGGCCGGATTGGCCGCCGCATTGCCGACCACGATGTCGATGCGGCCGAACGCCTTGCGCGTGCTGGCCACCAGCGCCTCGACCTCGTCGCGGCGCGAGACGTTGCAGGGGATCACGGCGGCGGTGCCGCCGGCCGCCCTGATCGTTGCCGCCGCCTCCTCGCACGCCGGCGCCTTGCGGCTCGAGATCACCACCTTGGCGCCCTGCTCGGCCATCGCCTGGGCGATGGCGAGGCCGATGCCGCGGCTCGAGCCGGTGATGAGAGCGACCTTGTCATCGAGACGGAAGGGTGAGGGCATGCGGCGTCCCCTGGTGCGGCAACGTCGCCAGCTTGCCTCATTGGGATCAATCCGGAAAGATGCGGCCGCCTTTCGCCGGCGAAGGTCTCTCCGCAGGCCCGAAGAGGCGATGAAAGAGTGGTCATGCGCCTCGCATTCAGTTTCATTCTATTCGCCGCCCTCGCCTGCGCAGCAGCTCCCGCTCATGCCGATACGCTGCGCATCGGCATGCTGGGCGATCCGGCCACGCTCGATCCGGCGCAGAGCTCGAGCATCAACGATCGCGTCGCCTTTGCGGCCTTCTGCGACAAGCTCATCGACCTCGACGACAAGCTTGCCTACGTGCCGCAGCTCGCCACCGGGTGGACGTGGGGAGCCGATGGGCTCTCCCTCACGCTCAAGCTGCGCGAGGGTGTCGTCTTCCACGACGGCACGCCGTTCGAGGCGGAGGCGGTGCGCTTCAATCTCGAGCGCTACAAGACCGCTCCCTATTCGCGCCGCAAGACCGAGCTCAAGCCGGTGCGCGCGGTCACCGTCCTCGACAGCCACACGGTGCGACTCGATCTCGCCGAGCCCTACGTCCCGCTGCTGGCCCAGCTCGCCGATCGCTCCGGAATGATGGTGTCGCCGAAGGCGGCGCGCGAGCTCGGCGAGAAGCTCGCGACCCACCCGGTCTGTGCCGGCCCGTACCGGTTCGTCGAGTGGGTCGCGCAGGACCGCATCGTCTTCGACAAGTTCGCGCAGTACTGGAACAAGGGTGCCATCGGCATCGATCGCGTCGTCTATCTGCCGATCCCGGACGACGCGGTGCGGCTCGCCAATCTGCGCGCCGGCGGCTTGCAGATCATCGAGCGCGTGGCGCCGACCGACGTTCCGACGGTGCGCAGCGATGCGCGCCTGCGCCTGAGCGCGGCGCCGGCGATTGGCTATCGACTGCTGTCGATCAACACCAACAAGGGCCCGGCCGCCAACGCCGCGCTCGGCACGAGCGCCAAGCTGCGCGAAGCATTCGAGCTTTCGCTCGACCGTGCGGCGATCAATCAGGTCGCCTTCGAGGGGGCCTTCGTTCCGAGCAACCAGCCCGAGCCGCCGGGCTCGCCGTTCTACGACAAGGACCTGCCGGTCCCGCCGCGCGATCTTGCCCGCGCCAAGGCGATCGTCGCGGCGAGCGGACAGAACCGGGTTCCCGTCACCCTGCTGGTCAGCACCGACCCGCTCGACGGCGGGGTCGCCCAGATCATCCAGGCCATGGCCGGCGAAGCAGGATTCGATGTGAAGATCGAGGTGACCGAGAGCACGAGCCTGCTCGCTCGATTGAAGAGCGGCAACTACGAGATGGCGCTGCTGATCTGGAGCGGGCGGCCCGACCCCGACGCCAACATCGCAATGTGGGTCGCCTGCGACGGCTTCATCAATTGGGGTGCGTTCTGCGACCCGAGGCTCGACGCGATTCTCAAACGTGCGCGCTCGACAGCCGAGGCGAACGAGCGCGCCAGGCTTTATGCGCAGGCTGCGGCGATCTATCTTTCGGCGCGACCCTACATTTTTCTTTATCACCTCAAATGGTACTGGGGCCTCTCCGCCAAGCTCGACGGCTTCGTGCCGCATCCCGACGGAATTATCCGGCTCACCGGACTGCATCTGCGGCAGTGAGGCCTATGCGGAAGGTCGATCAGCTCATCCTCGGGAAAGCGACCGGAAAGCGGAGTTTCGGGGCGGCGAACTGTTGGATTCCCGCTTGCGCTGCGGCGGCTTTTCGTTTCGCCCCGAATGGGCTAAATGCTAGCGTACTTGCTGCGCGGGCGTAGTTCAGTGGTAGAACGACAGCTTCCCAAGCTGTATGTCGTGGGTTCGATTCCCATCGCCCGCTCCACCCGTCATCGCTGACGCTTCTGCGGGCAGGGCCTTCGCGCAGGACGGCGCCTGCCCTCTCGCGGCTTCGGCTATCAGGCCACTCTTCGTAACGAGGAACCGCTGGCAGCGACAGCGTTTTGGCGTAGGCTGCCGCGCACCGTGAGCGCACCGATGCGACCAGACCCCATGCGCGACATCGCGCCAGCCGACTGGAGGACTTTCAAGCAACTCCGCAAGGTCGCGCTCGAACGCTTCTGCGAGCGGGCGCTGGCGGACGTGACGCGGATCGCGTCCGACGCTGCGAAAAGTGTGGGTGCACGGGCATGCGCATATGCGCCGCCTCTACCGGATCGGCGCAACGCAGGTGCGCACCGACGCCCGCGGCTTCGACGGACGCGATCTCTCCTCGCGCCGGTTCACGGGGCAATCAAGTTTCGAGATCTGACGGCCTAGACATCCCTGCGATAGACAATAAAGCCATACCATTGCGCCACCTGGTCGTAGAGCGCCCGTGCGGTCGCGTTGGTCTCGTGCGTCTGCCAGTAGACGCGCGCCGAGCCGGCGTTGCGCGCGCGCTCATAGACCGCCTCGATCAGCGCCCGGCCGACGCCGCGGCCGCGCGCTGCTTGCACGGTGAACAGGTCCTGCAGGTAGCAGATCGGCGCGAGCAACGGGACGAATGACGATGGCGGGATTCATCTCGGCTCTCGGGTTCGGGCGCGAACCTAACGAGCCGCCAACGCCGCCACAAGCATCCGCGGTTCACGACACGCGGCATCTGGGCCTATGCTGGCGATCTACATCGATCAGGCGGCGGGTAGGCAGGCATGCACGACATTTCCCGGCGAGCAGCCCTGGGCGGCCTTGCGGCTCTCGGGCTAGCGAACGGCGCGCAAGCGCGAACGATCGAAGCGGTCCGCACCGCCGCGGATGACGGCGAGGTCGCCGCGCGCCGATATGCGGCGGCCGGCGCCGGCAAGTGCCCGGCGGTGCTCGCGCTGCACGGAACCGGTGGCTTCGAGCTCAACCCGGAAGGTTATGCGCGCTACGCGGATGCGCTCGCGGCGGCCGGCATCGATGCCTGGCTGGTGCGCTATTACACGGCCGCGGACGCGCAGGCGCTCGATCTCAAGACGAGCACGCGGGAGAGTCGCGGCGCCTACAATGCGGGACGGTTTGCGGGCTGGTCGCGCCGGGTGTCGGCGGTCGTGAGCGCCGCGCTGGCGCGGCCAGACAGCACGGGACGCATCGGCCTGCTCGGCTTCTCGCTCGGCGGCTTCATCGCGGCGCAGGCGGCAAACGACGATGCGCGCGTCGCCGCGCTCGCCGTGCTCTACGCCGGGATGCCGGACGCGACCGTGGCACTGGTCAAGCGTCTGCCGCCCGTGCTGGAACTGCACGGCGACGCGGACCGCACGGTGCCGCCGGCGAAGGGCGCGGAACTTGTGCGGCTGGCGCGCGCCGCCGGCGCGCCGGCGGAGCAGGTCACCTATCCGGGGCGTGGGCACGGGTTCGATCTCTCCGGCAACGACCCGATGAGACCGCCGATGCGGTCGCGCGCGTCATGCGGTTCTTCCGGGCTCACCTCGTGGCAACCTGACAGCGCAAATAAGCCATGGTTCGAGACGCCCCGCCTTCGCCCTGCGGGCTAGGGCGGGGCTCCTCACCATGAGGGAGTCGTTTGTGGAAAGTCAGAACCCGCCGGCGCTAAAGCTCAGGCGCTGCGTCACGTCGTAGCTCGCCTTGCTGACCGGGTAGGCGTAGTCGAGGCGGATCGGGCCGAACGGCGAGCCCCAGATCAGGCCGGCGCCGAAGGAGGAGCGGATCACGCTCGAGTTGCCGAGCGTGAAGTTCTGCGACAGCGACGGCAGGCTGCCGATGCCGCCCGACGACCACACGCTGCCGGCGTCGGCGAACACCGCGACCTTGAGGTTGAAGTCCGACGGCAGATACGGGATCGCGGCCTGCGTCTCGGCGGTGGTGCCCCAGAAGGCGGTGCCGCCGATATTGTCCATGGTGCTGCCGGGCGTGAGATCGCGCGGACCGAAGCCGCTCGGCGCGAAGCCGCGCACCAGCTGCGGGCCGCCGAAGAAGCGGTTGAGCAGCGGGACGGACTGCCCGCCCCACGGCGTGAGCAGGCCGCTCTGCGCGCGGACCATGCCGACCACGCCGTCGGTGATCTCGTGATAGTAGCGCGCGTCCTCGGTGGTCTTGATGAAATTCACGTCGCCGCCGAGGCCGGCGATGTCCTGGTTGAACTGGGCTGAGAGGCCGCTGGTCGGGCTCTTCTTGTCGTCGCGCGTGTCGTAGGCGAGCCCGTAGCCGACCATCGAGACCCAGGCGGGGCCGGCTGCCGCGGCCTGCTGGATGGGGAGCGAGATCGTGCCGGTGACGAGGCTCGGGTCGATCGAGACGCTCTGGTTGAAGATCGAGTAGCGCACCTGCGCGCTGAGGTCGTCGGTGATCGGCAGGCCGAGCTTGACCGAGGTTCCGTAGCTCGCGCTGCCGTAGGACTGATAGGTGCTTTCCAAGCTCTGCTTGCCGAAGATATCGAGACCAAGCGAGACGCGGCTGCCGAGAATGTCGGGCTGGACGAAGCCGATGTCGACCGAGTTGGTGTACTCGCCAAGCGCGAGCGCGAGCTTCACGGTCTGGCCGAGGCCGAGAAAGTTGCGCTCGCCGATGGTGACGTTGCCGACCACGCCGTCGACGGTCGAATAGCCGACGCCGAAACTGAAGTTTCCGGTCTGCTGCTCGACCACGGCCACATTGACGACGACGCGGTCGGGCTCGGAGCCCGGGGCGGTGGTGATTTTCACGCTCTTGAAATAGTCGAGCGCCTTGAGGCGGCGCTCGGCGCGGTCGATCAGCACGCGATTATAGGCGTCGCCTTCGGCAATATCGAACTCGCGGCGGATGACCCAGTCGCGCGTCTTGTCGTTGCCGCGGATGTCGATGCGCTCGACGTAGCGGCGCGCGCCCGGATCGACCGCATAGACGAGGTCGAGCGTGTGGGTCTGCGGGTCGGGCGCGCCCCGCACGTGCACGACAGCGAAGGGAAAGCCGCGCTTGGCAAGGGTGATCGCGAGATCGTCGACGGTCTTCTCCACCAGCGCCGCGTCGTAGGTGTCGCCGTGTCGCGTCTCGAGCGTGGCGGCGAGCGCATGGCCGTCGACCTGCGGGATGTGCGAGTCGACATCGACCTTGCCGAAGCGATAGGGCGCGCCCTCGTCGATCGAATAGGTCACCACGATGCCCTTGAGCGCCGGATCGAGCTCGGCGCGCGCCGGCGCGACGCCCACGTCGACATAGCCGCGGTCGAGATAGAAGGCGCGCAGCAGGTCGCGATCGGCCTCGACCTTGTCCGGGTCGTAGAGGTCGCTGCCGGTGAGGAAGCTCAGGAGGTTCGCTTGGCCGGTCTTGATCACGCCCTTGAGGCGCCAGGCCGCAAAGGCGCGGTTGCCGACGAAGTCGATGCGCTTGACCGTGGTCTTGCCGCCCTCCGTGATGGCGAAGACGAGATCGACGCGGTCGCGTCCATGCGCGACCGTCTGCGGCACGACGCGCACGTCGAAATGGCCGTTGTGGCGATATAGCTCGGTCAACCGCTCCACGTCGGCCTGCACGGTCGCGCGGATGAGCCCGCCGCGCACCTTCGACTGCAGCTCGGGGGTGAGCCGCTTGTCGTCGAGCGCCTGATTGCCCTCGAAGGAAATGCGGTCGATCATCGGCGCCTCGACCACCGTCACGATGAGGCGGTCGCCGTCATGGCTGATCTTGGCGTCGGTGAAGAGCCCGCTCGCATAGAGCGCCTTGAGGCCGGCGTCGATCGCCTTGGCGTCGAGCGTCCGATCGGCGGCGCCTTGGGCGCCGGCGCGCGGCGCGAAATAGGAGCGGATGGTCGCGGCTTCGATCCGCTTGTTGCCTTCGACCACGATCGCGCCCGCGCCGGGCGCGGCTTCGCCGGCCGCGGCCGCCGGCAGCAGCGTGAGAAACAGAATACAGGCCGCAAGGACGGCGCCGATCGCCGACCGCGACGTGCGCAAGACCGCGCGCGAACGCATCACTGTCGAACTCCCCACCCACCGCGGATGGCCCGAGACGACCCTGCCGGACGGGCGAAAGCGTGACGATCTGCGTGTGATTACGAGGCTTTATGGCGGCGGCGCGCGGTTAACAAAAGGTCAACGCGCGCGCCGCGGCAGCGATCTGGCGGCGGCGCCCGCGCGAACGCGCGGCATTATGCATGCTCAGCCGAGGGTTGCCGCCGCGCGCATTCGGTCCTATCTCAGGGCCGGGCAATTGCCATGACTGGGACGATTCCAAGAGATATCTCGCCTGCCGGACGTATGTCTGCGCGTCCCGTTGCCGTGGCCTTCGCGATCGGCGCCGGCGTGCTGGCAGCCGGCACCGCCATGCTCTGGTTCCATTACGGCACCGCAGTGTTCTACGAGACGATCATCGCGGGATTTAACGCATGTTTCTGAGACGCAAAATTCCGGGACGCGAAGGACGTTGCCGATGACGCCGCAGCATTCCCGCCTGGTCACTGTGCTCGGTGCCTTCGCGGCCGGGCTGGTGCTCTGTCTCGGCGCGATCTACCTGATCGCGGGCTCGGGAATTTCCGGCGCCGCGCTGCGCACGGCGCAGATCGGCGGGCCGTTCCGCCTGATCGACCAGAACGGCAAGACGGTCACCGACCAGGATTTCAAGGGCAAGCCGCTCCTCGTCTTCTTCGGCTTCACCCATTGCCCGGACGTCTGTCCGACCACCCTGTTCGACATTTCCGAGGTGATGAAGAGCCTCGGGCCCGACGCCGACCGCGTCGGCGCCGTGTTCATCACGGTCGATCCCGGGCGCGACACCGTGGCCTCGCTCAAGGATTATCTGTCGAGCTTCGATCCGCACGTGCGCGCGCTCACCGGCGATGCCGCCGCGCTCGCCACGGTCGCCAAGGAATATCGCGTCTATTACAAGAAAGTGCCGCTCGACGGCGGCGACTACACCATGGATCACACCGCGATTGTCTACCTCATGGACAAGGACGGCCACTTCGTGTCGCCGTTCAGCCTCAAGCGCAAGCCGGAGGCATCGGCCGCGGAGCTGCGCAAATATCTTTGAAGTGGACGAACAGGCGCTCGAGGGGCCCGCGGTTCGGAAGGCGCGCCAGGGGATTTGGGGCATGCTGCAGAAGCAGGCGCAGAAAATCGATCGCGAGATCGGCCGCAATATCCGCATTCACCGACTGGCGAGGAAGATGTCGCAGACCGAGCTCGGCAATCAGCTCGGGGTGAGCTTCCAGCAGGTGCAGAAATACGAGAACGGCACCAACCGGGTCGGCAGCGGCAGGCTCTACCAGATCGCCGCGATCCTCGGCCTGCACGTGAGCGCGCTGTTCAAGGGCGGCGAGCGGGCCGAGAAGGCCAAAGACTCCGGGCTGCTCGACCTGCTCGCCGAGCCGCAATCGGTGCGGCTGATCCGCGCCTTCGCGAAGATTACCGACGGCGCGGTGCGGCGCTCACTGGTGCAGCTCGCGGAGAAATTCGCCGAATCGCCGTAAGGGCCGGTGGCGAATAGCGAGTAGCGAATAGCGCGCGTCCTACTCGCTACTCCCTATTCGCTATTCGCGCCCTAGTTCGCCTTGACGAATGCCTCGGCCACCGTCTCGGCCAGCGACTTGCGTGCCACCGTCAGGCACTGAGCCGCCATCTCGTCGATCTTGCCGGCTTCCGCGATCAGATAGTCGAGCATCGCCAGCATGGCGACCACGTCGCGTTCGGGAATGAACTCGACTTGCTCGGTATTGGCGAGATTTTCCATGGCGATCACCGATGTTGAAGCAAGGAGGGACGACCGTCCAGCCCGTCGCCGGGAACGGCGAGACGCAGACGGGGCGGTTCGAGGTCGCGGCTCACGCGGTCGCCGCCGACGCTGGTCATCAGTTCGAGGCGCGCCGCACGCAGCAGCAGGACGAACATCGGCAGCCGCAACTCGGCGCCCTCGATGATGGCGTAGTCAAGCATCATCTCGAGCGTGCGGATGTCCGGCACGTCCGGTTGTCTGGGTCGCTTGTTCATCGGGCCCCCGTTCGGCTGAGGGCGCCGGCAGCTCATGCCGGCGCCGACGCTTGTGCCTGCGCGCATTTCGTTCAGGCCGCTTCCTGCTCGCGCCGGCGCGTCCACACCACCGGGAAGTCGGGACCGCCGAGCGGATCGCCGTCGGCGAGCCGCTGGGTGTGGTGCAGCTGCTTCGGCGCCCATGGCCGGGTGCAGAAGCGGATGTCGTCTCCGCAAAAGCGCAGCGAGGCGGCGCGGCGCACCTGGTAGCGCGTGTGGTTGCCGCCGGCGCCGTGGATGGTGCGGTAGTGATGCACGATCACGTCGCCCGGCTCGACGTCGAAATGAACGATGTCGTAGTCCCCCATGTGGCCCTCGATGTCGGGCAGCGGCTCGCCCTGCGCGCCCGGCAGCGGCGTCTGCGACATGAACACGTTGGGCTGGTAGAGCCTGCCGTCGCGGTGCGAGCCGCGCACGTATTGCATGACGCCGCCTTCGAGCGTGACCGGATCGACCGGGATCCACATCACGCAGCACTGGTCGCCGTCGATCTCGAAATAAGTGGCATCCTGGTGGAAGGCGGTGCGCTCGCGCGTCTGCGGCTCCTTGACGAAGATCTGGTCGCCGAAGAAGTTGACCTTCTCGGAGTCGAGCAGCGCGCCGGCGATCTCCGGCACCGCACCGCTGATGCAGAAGCGGCGAAAATCGCGCAGCCGCGTCGCGATCCCGGTGTCGAGCAGGAAACTGCCCTTGGCGGATTCGTTCTTGTCGATCAGCAATGGCTTGCCGCTCGCCTTCATGTATTCCATGATGCCGGACACGTCGTGCTGACCGCCGTCCTCGTCCTTCATTTTCTGCCAATCGCCGCTCTCGTACGCCTTGGTCAGCGCACTGAGATCGTAGCCGCTGGGACTCTGGCCAAGCGAGGTCACGGCCTGGTCGATGCAGCGCCGAAGCGAATTCACGCTGCCGAGATCGAGAATGCCGCGCAACAGGACGACGCCGGCGACCTTGTAGGCGGCGACTTCATCTTTGGTGATCGGTCTTACGAGCTTGCTCATGGTTGTTTCCTCTCTCCAAGCACTCTGATATCGGGGGCTTAATGGAGCGGCGCGCGCGGCGAACCGCGATCCGGGCGGCCGAATTCGCCGAACCGCGACATCGGCCCGGCCAGGCCGGCGTACGCGCGTACGTCGTCGAGCACCTGCAACGAGATCGGCCAGCGAAACGCCATGCACTCGCCGCCGCCGGGCGTGCCGCGGCCGCCGCCATAAGGATGCGGCAAGCCGAGCGGCATGGTCTGCTGGGTGATCTCGACGAAGCTCGAGAGCGTCCCGGCGTCGATGACCGTCTGCAAGTGCGACAGCCGCTTGTCGAGGCACCATTCGAGCAGGACCGTCAGCAGCCGCCCCTTGGCGAGACGGAGCGCTTCCCTGCTCTTCTGCGACGGCAGGACGATGTAGCGCGTCGCCTCGTAGATGCGCTGGGAGCGCGGCGAGTGTCCGCTCTCGACCAAGTGGGGGAAATAATCGGCGAGCAGCGACGATTTGACCGTCGGCGTCATCCGGACGGTACCCTGGATGTTCTCCTCATCGTCGAGATCGAGGAAGTAGACCGCGTCGTCGTCGTCGTACTGGTCGATTTCGCGGTTGTTCATCGCCGGCAAGGACCAGCCGCGCTGCTTGACGAAGACCCGGTAGCGCAGTCGAAACAGGCGCTCGAAGTGGTCGGGATGCTTTCGCCGCTCGCTGCCGTTCAGGATGATGACCATGGCCGCCCTCGCTGTGACGCGAGCCATGTGCCAGGATCGGCGGCGCTTTCGGTATCCTAGGAACTTAGGAGAGACGGCATCGGCGGAGCCACTATCATAAGGATATTTCGCCCAAGCGGATGGCCTGGACCACGGCGTAGGTCCGCCGGAAAGCGTCGAGCTTCTGCTTCGCGTTCTCGACGTGACTGGTGACGGTCGTCATGCTGATCGACAGGATGCCGGCGATCTCCTCGTCAGTCTTGCCGATGGCCACCCACTGCATGATCTCGCGCTCCCGCGGGGTGAGCGGCGTATGGACAACCTCCTCGCGTTGCCGCCGGACCAAGGCGCGCGTCAACGCGTGATGGCTATAAATCCCGATGACCTCCAGCGCGGCGCGGGCGCGCGGCGACAGGTCGGGATCGCGACCGCAGGGGCTGAACAAGGAGATCGAGCCCGTCAGGTTGACGATCGGAATGACCAATCCGTCGTACGCTCCGAACTCCCGTCCCTCGTCGATGATGGTGCGCTCGGATTTCTTGAGATCACGCCCTTCGCGGATATCGCCCCAGGAGTAGGGGTTCATGGTCCGGCGCAGCTCTTTGAGGACGGGATCGTGAATGACGTAATTCTTTTCCGCGTAACGGTCGACGTACTCCGCGGGACGGTTATTGAGCCATATGCTGTCTTTCAGGTGACACCCCGGCCCCGGAATCGAGAAGCTCGTCACGCAAGAGAAGCCGAACCACGCGAGCTCTTGCATGATGACCGGGCAGATTTCCTCGTAGTTCGTGAGCCCCTGGATGCGCTGCACGAAATCCAGCGTTCGCTTGCCGTATTCGTCCCCCATAAAGCTCATGGCCCACCACCATTAGATCAATTCAAGCTCGGTTCCCAATCTTGGGTTGACTAAATCCCGTTGTCCATAGCACCTCCGGCGACCTCACGCTGTGCGAAAAGTCACTTCTTGTTTTGGTGGCCGTGCTGCCCTGATTCGCCTGATTCTTTCGGCTATAACCGGCCCACGTCAAATTCCCGAGATACCGGATGCGACCGAAGAACGCGTGCCCATCGATCGTCAGCGACGCACTTCCGCGCAGCGAGCGGTGGGCCGCGTTCGCGGCGGCACTTGCCCTTACGGCAACACTCGCCGCTCCGGCGCCCGCACAGGCGCCGGCCCCGCGCGCCGCGCCGGCCGCGGCCGCGGCGCCCGGCTTCTGGGACCCGCGCCGACGGCCCGAGCGGCCCGATCTCGGCCGCCTCACGCTCATCCGTTTCATGACCGAGGTGGACTACCCGCCGTTCGACTATGCGGGCCAGGACGGCAACCCGACCGGCTTCAACGTCGATCTCGCCCGCGCCATGTGCGAGGAGCTGCACGTCACCTGCACGGTGCAGATGCGCCGCTTCGACACGCTGTTCGACGCGCTCAACGAGAACAAGGGCGACGCGGCGATCGCCTCGATCTCGGTCACGCCCGAGTCGCGGGCGCGCGCCGACTTCAGCGATCCCTACTACCGGCCGGTCGCCCGCTTCGTCGCCCGCCGCGACGCGAGGATCGACGACGTGCGGCCGGAGAAGATCGAGGGCAAGAGGATCGCGGTGGTCGCCGGGACCGCGCACGAGCAATATCTGCGCAGCCTGTTCACCGAGGCCGAGGTCAAGCCCTACAAGACCGCGGAAGCGGCGCGCGAGGCGCTCCACCGTGGCGAGGTCGACTTGCTGTTCGGCGACGGCTTCGCCCTCTCGTTCTGGCTCAACGGCACCGATTCGGGCAACTGCTGCGAGTTCGTCGGCGGTCCCTTCATGGAGAGCCGCTATTTCGGCGAAGGCATCGGCGTCGCGGTGAAACGCGGCAACGACACGCTGCGGCTCGCCGTCAACTGGGCGCTCTTCCGCCTGTGGGAGAAGGGCCGCTACACCGACCTGTGGCTGCGCTATTTCCCGATCAATCCCTATTGAGGCCGCCGCGGGCGCCGCGCCTGCATTCGGAGCTTTTTCGCGAGGCGGCCCCGGGGTAAAGAACGCCCATGACCACTGCCGTCCCCACGTCCATGTCCGCGCTACGCGAGCTTGCCGAACAATCCAACGCCTGGCCGTTCGAGGAGGCGCGCAAGGTCGTCGCGCGCCTCGCGCGCAAGCCGAAGGACGAGGTGATCTTCGAGACCGGCTACGGGCCGTCCGGCCTGCCGCATATCGGCACGTTCGGCGAGGTGGCGCGCACCACCATGGTGCGCCACGCCTTTCGCGTGCTCACCGACGACAAGGTGAAGACGCGGCTGATCGCCTTCTCGGACGACATGGACGGGCTGCGCAAGGTGCCCGACAACGTGCCGAACCGGGACATGATGGAAGCCCATCTCGGCAAGCCCCTCACCCGCGTGCCCGATCCCTTTTCCAACGAGTTTCCCTCGTTTGGCGCCGCCAACAATGCGCGCTTACGAAAATTTCTCGACCGTTTCGGCTTCGACTACGAATTCGCCAGCTCGACCGACTACTACACGGCGGGCCGTTTCGACGCGACGCTGCTACAGATGCTCGCGGCGTACGACCGGATCATGGAGATCATCCTGCCGACGCTCGGGCCGGAGCGGCGCGCCACCTATTCGCCGTTCCTGCCGATCAGCGGGCACAACGGCAAGGTGCTGCAGGTGCCGATGATCGCGCGCAATGTCGCCAAGGGCACCATCACGTATGTCGATCCGGACACGCAGGACGAGGTCGAGACCCCGGTCACCGGCGGACGCGTCAAATGCCAGTGGAAGGCGGATTGGGCAATGCGCTGGGTCGCGCTCGGCATCGACTACGAGATGGCCGGCAAGGACCTGATCGATTCGGTGAAACTCTCCGGCGAGATCTGCCGCGCCCTCGGCGCGAGCCCGCCGGAGGGCTTCAACTACGAGCTCTTCCTCGACGAGAAGGGCCAGAAGATCTCCAAGTCGAAGGGCAACGGCCTCACCATCGACGAATGGCTGCGCTATGCAAGCCCCGAGAGCCTGTCGCTCTTCATGTATCGCGAGCCGCGCGCCGCCAAGCGCCTCTACTTCGACGTGATCCCGCGCCAGGTCGACGACTACCAGCAGTTTCTCGACGCCTATCCGCGGCAGGACATGCGGCAACAGCTGGCCAATCCGGTCTGGCACATCCACGCAGGTTCCCCGCCGACGGGCGCCATGCCGATCCCGTTCTCGATGCTGCTCACGCTGGTCTCGTCCTCGAACGCCGAGAGCAGCGAGACCTTGTGGGGTTTCATCCAGCGCTATCGCCCCGGCGTGACGCCGCAGACGCATCCCAAGCTCGACGCGCTGGTCGGCTACGCGATCCATTATTTCCACGACTTCGTGCTGCCGGAAAAGAAGTTCCGCCATCCAACGGAGACCGAGCGCGCAGCGCTGA
>DATBZM010000068.1:0-18420 GCA_036513175.1 Xanthobacteraceae bacterium
AAAGCATCACCGACCCATGGCACCGCACCGATCACGCCTTCGATCGCAACGTTGACCAGCATGCGAGCAAAGATGCGCGAGGGCACGCCGAGCCGGCGCGCTTCATAAATCAGGTAGCACGACAGCGCCGAACCGGCAACGTCGCCGATGCCCGGAACGAGGCGCAGAATCGCCTCGATGCCGAAGCGCACATTGGTTCCGGGAATCGCGAACGCGATGTCGAACAGGCGCGACAGCGCATCGAGGCGTGCGAGCGCGGCCTCGCGCGAGGCGCGATCGTCGTAGATCGAGTCGGATGTGAAGGTCGTCGTCATACGACGCAAGTGGCGATGGCGGCATACGAGCGCAAGCGCGCGCGACACACAGGCTCGCCGATGTTCCAAGCGGGCTAGCGCCCGCCCTTCTGCCCGCGCGAGCGCAACGTCACCCTGCATCGAGCCGCATGCGCAGTCCGAGGGCCAGCATTCACCAAAGTTCGCGATCAGCCGCGAACAGCAACCTTGCCGCAAAGTCGCCCCCTCGCGGATCTATACGATCGGACATATATACGGGCAAGAATCGCATCGACCGCACACCCCGCTCGTCGCGGGGCTTTCATTTTCGAGGATGGCGAACATGGCGAAAAGACCGGGAACCAACGTAAAGAACGAATGGGCATTCTTCGACGTGGTCTACGAGGACGGCTCGCAGCGCTCCAACCGGCGCGTCCCGCTCGCCCTCCTCGACGGCCCCGAGAGGGACGCGCCCGCACGCGGCTACCTGATCGAGCAGGACCGCGAGATCGCGGAAAAATCCGGCCAGCCGCCGCTGGAGATCGTCAGCCTCCGCCGGGTCGGCGCGAAGCCCGCGAAGTACGAGAACGCGTAGGGGGCGAGAAGGCCCAATGACTCACCGGGGTGGTTCAGCTACTCCGCCGCCACGCGACAGCTCACCGAGGTGAGCGAAGCAAGCACTCGCGTCGTGGTCTCGCGCAGGTTCGACTGGATCGCGGCGTCGATCAGCAGAATCGCGTTCTTGTCCTCGATGAACTCGCCGAGATACGAACCCTCCTCGTCCCCGATCGGCGTTTCGAGCGAGATCGGCTTCTTGGCGATCTTGGAATCTTGCGAATCTACTCGAGCGGCATGCTGAGCTTCTCGGCGAGCTCTTCCGGCGTCGGCCGGCGACCGATCTCATGCAGCATCCGGCGCGACGTGCGCACGATCATGTGCACGGGGATGCGGGTGGTCCGTGCCTGATCGGCGTTACTGCGTCGCCTGGCAGATCCACCAGATTGCCCAGGTCGAGAAATGTAGGACGGACCGCTAACCGGTTTCGTCGACCTTTTGCGGCTTTTCCTCGCGTTCCGCCGGCAATCCGCTCTCGAAGGTGAGGGCTATTTTTGTCGGCATCGAGGAGAGCGGCTGTTCGCTCCCGCGTATTGCGGGGGCCGTCGCTTGAATCGGAGTAGCCAGCTGGTCGGCAACCGCTGCGGGCCGCGGACGGCTCGCCACGATCGCCGTCACCAGCAAGGCGGAGCCGATCATCAGCATGACAAGGCCGACCGGATAGGATGAGAGGGAGCCGCACACCCGTCCGTCACAGCCGCGCGCCGCCGCGACGATGTCCGCGAACAGCTGGATGAACAGGAACACCAAGCCGGCGGCGACGACCAGGCGGCCGGCCAGAACGGTCGCCTTCAGGGCTTTATGCTCATCGGTCGGCGCAGGAAGGTCGTTCATGGCATCCCCCGAGCCGAGAATATGGTGTCACGGAGGTCGGCGCATTTCAACTCGCAAGTAGCATCTCTCGCGGGCGTATCGATCTTGGTGTACGGTCTCACACGGAAGGGGCATGGACATTTCCACGCAGGGGGGACCGAGCCGATGTCGCTTTTCGTCTTTTCGATGCTGGCCGGTTTTCTCCTGTACCAGGCGGTGTCGCTCATCCAGCCGATTACGGGAACGGGAGACTATCGGATCGGCCGCCGCGTCGTCGTGCATCTTCCGCCGGAGGCATACCTGGTCTGGAAGGCGAGCCTGATCGCCCTCACGATCGTGCTCTTCGTCCTCCTCGCGATCCTCATCATCGCCCAGCCGTTCCATCCGGCAGAGGGCTACGCGTACCGGTTCGTCGATGCATTGACGAGCCCGCATATGGCTGGAGCCGTGTTCGGGGGCCTGGTCGGGCTTCTGGTCGGCAATCTGCTCAATCGCATCCTGCACCAGAAGCCGGATTACTCGTTCAGGCCGTCGGATTACCTGGAAATCATATTGATCCTCGTCCTGGTGGTTCTGGGCATCGGCGGCGAGGAACTTCTCCAATCATATGCCCGCCGGATAAACAAGATCTCTCTCGGCACCACCACGGAGATTTCATTCTCTGAGTCCCAGCCGAAATCTTCTCGAACGGCCGCCGAGCAACCCAACAGGTTCAATACCACAGGAACCGGAAACGAAAGTGGCGTTCCCGCCGGACTGCAGGTGCTCGAGAGTCTGAGCAGATACATCAAGGTGGACAAAGACCCCCGCTACCGCAGCGATGATGAATTCATCGCGATTCTGATCCGCTATGAGAGAACGCCACGAACGGGCACCGCCGTCTTCGTCGGGAGCTTCCCGTCCGACGTCCTCAACCCGATTGGGAAATGTTTGGTACGCCTTTCATATTTAACCGGCGACGCGGTGTTGGTCGAGGAGGTTCTCCAGCCGCTAAGTGACGCGCTACGAGATCTTGACACGGCGACTGAAGGGCTCTGGGAAGTCATAACCGCGGATTTCGAAATAGCGGGAGATCTTGACAGGAGCGAAGCTGCGCTCAACCGTTTCATGAAGAATCAGGCGAATTTGCGCGCGTTGTGGAAAAGTGACTGCGCGCCGTTCAACCAAGAATTCGATCTGCGCAGCCTGGAGCAGTTCAGAGATTCGGCTGATCGTGCGCCCTACATCGCGATTGCCTATTCCAGCGTAATGGCGGGACTTCACCATTACGACGCGGCCGCCATTACCATGTATCGCTGGATCGAAAGTTACAAGAAGACGACGGATGCAAAAACCGTTCAGGGCAGATGGTTTCTGACGAGAGCTCGCGTCGCCCAAGCGATCTTCGTCGACGAGTGGCTCAGAGTCCGTGGGTTGGCTGCCTCGAGCTCATTACGCGAATATCACATCAAGAATCTCGCAGAGATCGTGGAGGATCTGGGGTCGTTCAAGGTAATCGACGAGATACGCCGATCGAACGACGGCTTTTCCTGGAGCCCAGGCGTGCTCGGCGCCTCCTCTACAGGAGATGACGGCACCTGCGTCATCCCGGACATACCTAAATCCGACACCCAGAGCGCAGCAAAATCACAAGCTGATCACGTCACGCGTCCGGATGACATTCCGGACGGGCCCGTCAATAATCGCGACGATTTCACAATCAGAAAAATGTACGATACCTTTCTTTCGACCAAGCGAGACTACGTCGATCAAGCCCTCAAACATCCGGTCATGAAAATCGAATCTGCCCGGACCATTGCAACGGAAGCTCGGGCTTCGATGAAACTTGATCTACGCTGCATCACGACGGATCGAGCGATCACACGCGCCGAACAAATCGAACGCTATGTCCGGAGCGAGATCAACCTGATGGACAATGAATCGTCTTTGAAATCCAGCGACCAGCTTCGCGATCGGATTCGAGACCTCCAGCAACTGCTGGCCGTCGCGTTTCAACTCGTCAAACCGATCGTTGCGGACGCCATGGACGTGAAACGGCACGCCGATTCCAAGATTCCTACGGGCCTGCAGACGCGACTCAGGCAGGATTGGAGTCTCGAGATATATGAGACCTTGTACGCGACCCGAGACCAGCTGCAGAATTTTTCCGAGCGGGAAGTCACCCCCTGACGAGGGGACGCGCGGAACCTCAACCCCTGCGCCTCATTGCGGGTCATTGATCGCGAAGGAGCCCGTGGTGGCGAGAAAAAGCGCGCACGCCACGAGGAAGACGAAGAGTGCCGCCCAGGCCCCATTCAGACGTGTCATCTCAGTTCTCCTGTCGTGTAATTCCTGCAGCATACTATGGATTGTGGCTGAACGCGACCTGAACGCGTAACCAATTGATCGATAAGCATTTTTCCCGATCCACTTAGGCCGATCATCCTGACGCTCGCAAATTTCCACGACCGGAGCCAATGCACAAACTCCGGCAAAGGTGCCCATTCGCTCATCTATGTCAGACTCCCAGCAACGCAACCAACCGCACATCCGCTCGTCGCGGGGCTTCCGGTCTTCCAATGAAAACGGCCCGCTATGTGCGGGCCGTTTTCTTTCGTCGTGCAAACGACAGCTCAGTTGTCGAGGAAGCTCCGCAGCTTCCTGCTCCTTGACGGATGCTTGAGCTTGCGCAGCGCCTTCGCCTCGATCTGGCGGATGCGCTCGCGCGTCACGCTGAACTGCTGGCCGACCTCCTCCAGCGTGTGGTCGGTGTTCATGCCGATGCCGAAGCGCATGCGCAGCACGCGCTCCTCGCGCGGCGTCAGTGACGCGAGCACCCGCGTCGTCGTCTCGCGCAGGTTCGACTGGATCGCGGCGTCGATCGGCAGGATCGCGTTCTTGTCCTCGATGAAATCGCCGAGGTGCGAATCCTCCTCGTCGCCGATCGGGGTCTCGAGCGAGATCGGCTCCTTGGCGATCTTGAGAACTTTCCGCACCTTCTCGAGCGGCATGCCGAGCTTCTCGGCGAGCTCCTCCGGCGTCGGCTCGCGGCCGATCTCGTGCAGCATCTGGCGGCTCGTGCGCACGATCTTGTTGATCGTCTCGATCATGTGCACGGGGATGCGGATGGTGCGCGCCTGGTCGGCGATCGAGCGGGTGATCGCCTGGCGGATCCACCATGTCGCGTAGGTCGAGAACTTGTAGCCGCGGCGGTACTCGAACTTGTCGACCGCCTTCATCAGGCCGATGTTGCCTTCCTGGATGAGATCGAGGAACTGCAGGCCGCGGTTGGTGTACTTCTTGGCGATCGAGATGACGAGACGCAGGTTCGCCTCGACCATCTCCTTCTTCGCCTGGCGCGCCTCGCGCTCGCCCTTCTGCACCATGTGCACGATCTTGCGGAACTCCTGGATCTCGAGCCCGGTCTCGCCCGCCAGCACATGGATGTCGTGGCGCAGGTCCTTGAGGCGGTCCTTGTCCTTGGCAACGAGGTTCTTCCAGCCCTTGGCGACGAGCTTCTGCACGCGGTTGAGCCAGCGCGGGTCGAGCTCGGAGCCCTGGTAGTTGCGCAGGAAATCCTCGCGCGGCACGCCGTGGCTCTCGGCGAGCCGCATCATGCGGCCCTCGTAGCCGACGAGGCGCTTGTTGATGTCGTAGAGCTGCTCGACGAGGCTATCGATGCGCGCCTGGTTGAGGCGCAGCGACTTCACCTCGCCGATGATCTCATCCTTGAGCTTCTTGTACTTGCGCTCCTGCGCGGGCGAGAGCGACGTGCTCTTGAGGCGGAACTGGATGTCCTGCTCCTGCAGCCGGCGCAGGCGCTTGTACTCGCTCGCCACGGTGTCGAAGGTCTCCAGCACCTTCGGCTTGAGCTCGGCTTCGATCGCGGCGAGCGAGAGCGAGTTCTCCATGTCGTCCTCGTCGAGATCGCCTTCGCCGGTCGGCGTCTCGCCGCCTCCCCCCTCGCCGCCGTTCACCTCGTACTTCGCCTTGAACGGGGTCGCGGCGGCGGGCGCGGTCGCGGGCGCCACGGCCTGCGGGATCGCCGCGGCGACGAACCCCGGATTGCTGCCCGGAGCATGCCCGCCCGGGTGGACGCCCACCTCGGCGCCCGGACCGGCCGGCGCGCCTGCCATCGCGGGCGCCGCCGGCATCGCCTTGGCGTCCGGCCCCGCATAGGTCGCCTCGAGATCGATGATGTCGCGCAGGAAGACCTTTCCTTCGTTGAGCTCGTCGCGCCAGATGATGATCGCCTGGAACGTCAGCGGGCTCTCGCACAGGCCGGCGATCATCGCCTCGCGGCCGGCCTCGATGCGTTTCGCAATCGCGATCTCGCCCTCGCGCGACAACAGCTCGACCGAGCCCATCTCGCGCAGATACATGCGCACCGGATCGTCGGTGCGCTCGCCCGGCTCGGATTTCTTGGTCTCGGCCACCGGCTTGGCGGTGGTCTCGACGAGCTCGCCGTCGCTGCTTTCCTCTTCCTCGGCCTCCTCGGCGGGCTTCTCTTCCTCGTCGTTGTCGTGCTCTTCCTGCTCGACGGTGTTGATGCCCATGTCGTTGAGCATCGCCAGAATGTCCTCGATCTGCTCGGAGGTCACTTCCTCCGACGGCAACACCGCGTTGATCTGCTCATAGGTGACGTAGCCGCGCTTCTTGGCGAGCTTGATCATCTTCTTGACGGCCGCGTCGGAGAGATCGAGCAGCGGCAGCGGCGCATCGGTGGTGGCTTCCGGCGTCTCCTTCTCGGGCGCCTCGTCCTTCTTCTCTTTCTGGGCCGCCTTGGTCTTGGTCGCCATTCGAGATCTCCTCACACCCGCGTGCGTGCGCACATAGCAATGCGCGCGAACCAGCGAAACCCGGATACCCGCGCCGCCGCCCGAATCAGCAGGAGATTCTCGCCGGCGGCGCTGAAAGGCGCGTTAACCCTGCTCGTCCAACCCTCGGCGCCGGCCGGCGCACGTTCGCCCGCCCTTCCGAGAACCCCGAAATTCCGTTGCCATTCCATACCGCTACGCGCTTTGCCCTCAAACGTTCCGGGTCGGCCGCCCCGACAGGACGCCAAACCCCTCAATCGAGGCCTCCGTTCCGTCGATCGCTGAAAGGCGGCCCTGCACGTCGCGCAACCACGCGAAGTTCTGCTCGCTCGGGTCATCGCCCAGCGCCCGCTCGGCATCCTTGAGTTCCCTATTTAACGACCGGGTCTTGCGATGCAAGGTGACCACATGCGCCCACCATTGGCGCACGTCGTCGGGGGCGGCACCCGCACGCGCCGGCCAGTCGACCTCATGGGTGAGCGCCCGCTCGATGCGCGCCAGCAGGGCGCCGTGCTCGTCCGCGATCAGGCCGCGCATATCCTCGGACGGCGCGGCCCCCGCATGCACGGTCGCGGCATCAAGGATGGTGCGGCGCAACAGGGCCGCATCGGGATTGTGGAACTCGAGTTCCGCCACCTCCTCGGCATGGGTGTCGAGCAGCCACGGATGATTGACCAGCGCGAGCAGGATCAGCGCCTCGCGCGCCGGCAGCGCGCTGCGCGCGCCGCGCACGATCGAAGAGGCGGCGAGCCGCGGGCTCAAGGGCGCAAGGCTTATCGGCTCGCCTTCCGCCACGCGCGAATAGGATCTGGGCCCGCGCTTGCCGGCGAAGCGGTCGCGCCCGCGGTCTGCACCTGCCGACGGGAACCGGCCGCCGGCGCCGGATTTGCCGGCGCGCGGCGGCGGCGCGAACAGGCCGCGCAGGCGCGTCTCGAGATCCTGGCGATAATACTTGCGCACACTCTCGTGGCCGATCGCCGCGGTCACGGCATTGATGCGAGCTTCGAGGCCGGCGCGTCGTTCAGGCGTGTCGAAGCGGCCGGTCGCGGTCTCGCGCAGCCACAGCACCTCGGCGAGCGGACGCGCGCCGGCGAGCACGTCGGCAACCGCTCCCTTGCCGCCGGAGCGGACGAGATCGTCGGGGTCCTGGCCGTCCGGCAGGCTCGCGAACAAGAGGCTCTTGCCGGGCGCGAGCCGCGGCAGCGCGAGATCGACCGCGCGGAACGCGGCACGCTGGCCGGCCGAGTCGCCGTCGAAGCAGAGGATCGGCTCGTCGGCCATCTTCCACAGCAGGCCGAGCTGGTCTTCGGTGAGCGCCGTGCCGAGCGGCGCGACGGTCGCGGGAAAGCCTGCCGTCACCATGGCGATTACGTCGACATAGCCCTCGACCGCGACCACCGGGGCGCCCTGATGGGCGGCGGCGCGGGCGGCGGCGCCGTTGTAGAGCGTCGCGCCCTTGTGGAAGAGCGGCGTCTCCGGCGAGTTCAGGTATTTCGCCGGCGCATCCTTGTCGAGCGCGCGGCCGCCGAACGCGATGACGCGGCCGGCGAGATCGGCGATCGGAAAAATCACGCGGTCGCGGAAGCGGTCATACGGCAAGGCGATGTCGTCGCCCGAAATGAGCAGGCCCGCCTCGATCATGTCCTCGGGCGATATGCCCTGGCCGCCGAGATGCTCCTTGAGCGCGAAGCGCTCGGCCGGCGCGTAGCCGATGCGGAACTTGAGCTGGGTGGCGGGATCGAGGCCGCGATCGGCGAGATATCCGCGCCCGCGCGCGCCGGCCCGCGCCGCGAGGGTCGTTTCGAAGAATTTCGCGGCGAGCTCCATGACATCGTGCAATGTGCGGCGGCGGTGTTCCTGCGCCTCCGCTTCCTCGCTCATCTTCGGAACGCTCAAGCCCGCCATGGCGGCAAGCCGCTCGACGGCTTCCGGAAAGGTCACGCCTTCGGTGTCCATCACGAAGCCGAAGATGTCGCCGTGCTTGGCCGACGAGAAGTCGTGGTAAAAGCCCTTCTGGTCGTTGACGAAGAACGACGGCGTGCGCTCCTTGTTGAAGGGCGAGAGGCCCTTCCACTCGCGCCCGGACTTCTTGAGCTTCACGCGCCGTCCGACGACGTCCGAAACCGGAAGCCGGGCGCGCAGCTCATCGAGGAATTGCGGCGGAAAGCGCATTGATGCCATCGATGGGGTGATTCGCTGATCGCCTCAGGTTAGCGCGGTTCAGCCGCCAAGGGACGACAACGCGCGCGACCACACAGGCGGCCGCGCGTTGTCCCGGTTATCCACAGGCGGCGCAACGTCTTCCTACCCTTGTGCAAACAAACTCGGTCTTGTTTCATTGTTTACTTAATTAAGCCGAAGCTTTATTATCCCGCAATGGACTCCCTCGCCGCCTTGGCGGACCCGACCCGGCGTCGCATCGTCGAGATGCTGGCGCAGCGCGAGCTGTCCGCCGGCGAGATCGCCGACCGGTTCACGCTCACGGCGCCCGCCATCTCGCAGCATCTGCGCGCGCTGCGCGACGCCGGCCTCGTGCGCGTGCGTGCGGAGGCGCAGCGGCGGATCTACGAGCTCGATCCCGACGGCTTCGCCGAGCTCGACCGGTGGCTGAGCCACATCCGCCAATCCTGGCGCGGCCCGCTCAACGCGCAGGAGCGGCGCCTTATCAAGCGCGGCGATGGCAAAGCAAGCCCGGGCGAGGGAAAGGCCTGAATATATCGCTGGAAAAAAGCGATGGGCGCAGGCGCCGCGTTGGGCTACACAGGCCGCCCTTCACGCGATCCCAGGGAGACGTGCGAATGCGACGATTTCTGCGTGCCTGTGCGGTGCCGGCGCTCGCCGCCGCGCTTGCGACCCTCCTGGCGATGAGCGCAACCAGCGCCACGGCGCAAGCTCCCGGGAGAACCATGACCACAGCATCGGGCCTCAAGATCATCGACAGCACGGTCGGCACCGGCGTGACGCCGAAGGCCGGCCAGACCTGCGTGATGCACTATACCGGCTGGCTCTACGACGAGACGGCCGCGGACCACAAAGGCAAGAAATTCGACAGCTCGGTCGACCGCAACGAGCCGTTCGAGTTCCCGATCGGCCAGCATCAGGTGATCGCCGGCTGGGACGAAGGCGTCGCCAGCATGAAGGTCGGCGGCAAGCGCACGCTGATCATCCCACCGCAGCTCGGCTACGGCGCGCGCGGCGCCGGCGGCGTCATCCCGCCGAACGCGACCTTGATCTTCGATGTGGAGCTGCTGAAGGTGAAGTAGCCTGCCCTCTCCACGCAAGTCGGGCCTGCCCGACTTGCGCACAATTGATGCCGAAATCGGGTAAACCCGATTTCGGTGGGAGAGGGCGACGCGCAAAGCGCGTCGGGTGAGGGCCGCTCGGCGTTTCAATTTTGCTCCGCGAACTCGGAGCAAGCGGCGCCCCTCACCCCGACCCTCTCCCCGCAAGAGCGGGGCGAGGGAGCAGAGGCGCCGTTTCAATCCTCCGCGACGAAGCCCGACGCCTTCACGACGGGCGCCCAGCGGGCGTAGTCCGCGCGCACGGTGGCGGCGAATTCGTCCGACGTTTCGATCGCCGGCTCGTTGCCGAATTTGGCGAGACTCCGCGCCATCTCGGGCGATCCCGTCGCCGCGTTGATCGCCGCGCCAAGCACCTGCACGGTCTCGGCCGGGGTCTTCGCCGGCGCGAAAGCACCCAGCCACGACTCGACCACCACGTCGAAGCCCTGCTCGCGCATGGTCGGCACGTCGGGCAGGAACGCCGAACGACGCGGGCCGGTCACGGCGAGGATGCGGATGCTGCCGGATTTCGCCTGGGTGAGCGTCTCGCTGATCGGATTGATGCTCGCCGGCACGTGGCCGCCGATCAGATCCTGCAGCGCCGGAGCGCCGCCGCGATAATGCACCGGCGTCATCGCGATGCCGGCCGCATTGGCGAACATGACGCCGACGAAATGCGGCGTGCCGCCCGCCGCCGTGGTCGCGTAATTGGCGCTCGCCGGATTGGCCCTGCACCAGGCGACGAAGTCTGCAAGCGAGCTGACGCTCGCGGGCACCATCGGACCCACACTGTAGGTGAGCATCGATTTCGCCGCCGGCGCGACCGGCACGAGGTCGCGCAGCGGGTCGTAGCTCAGCTTGCGGAAGCTGTGCGGATACAAGGTGATTGGGAAGTCCGGCGTGAACAGCAGGGTGCTGCCGTCGGGCTCGGCGTTCTTGACGTAGTCGACCGAGGCGCGCGCCGCCGCACCGGGCTTGTTCTCGACGATGATCGCCGAGGCAAACGGAACCCGCATGCGCTCGGCCAGGATGCGGGCGATGATGTCGGTGCCGCCGCCGGCCGGGAAGCCGACGATGAGGCGCAGGGTGCGCCTGGCCTGCGCGAGCGAGCCGTGCCGGGCGGCTACGAGGAGCGTCGACGCGGCGAGCGAACGGGCGAGCAAGCGACGGCGAGTGAGCACGGGGTATCTCCCTCATTTGAGCACTGAGCGTGCGCTCCCTCTCCCCGCTCTTGCGGGGAGAGGGAGCGCGGGCGCCGTGTGCGCGGCTCTATTGCGGCTGGAGGCCGGCGTCTTTCACGACCTGCCGCGCGATGGCGCGCTCCTTGTCGATCTCGGCGGCGAATTCGGCGGGCGTGTCGATCGCCGGCACGAGGCCGCGGCTGATCAGGGTCTTTTCGAGGAACGCCTGGTCGTCGACGATCTTCGCGAACTCGGCCGCGAGCTTGTCGATGATCGGCTTGGGCGTGCCGGTCGGCACGAACAGCCCGTACCAGCTCTGCGAGGCGGGGCCTTGGTAGCCGGTCTCCTCCAGCGTCGGGATCTTCGGGTATTGCGGGAAGTGGATGTTGTTGAGCATCACCAGCGCCGTCATGTCGCCGGCCGTCAGATGACCGAGCACGTTGCCGATGCCGATCAATCCGATCGGCGTCGATCCGTTCATGATCGAGTTGACGGCCTCGCCGCCGCCGCGGAACGGCACGCGCACCCAGTCGGCGCCCTTCTCGGTCTTGAGCCGCTCCATGTAGAGCGCAAGCGGCGGCGAGGCCGTGAGATAGCTGAGCGTGCCGGGTTTCGCCTTCGACTCTGCGATCAGCTCGTTGACCGTCCTCACCTTGAGGTACGAGTTGACGACCAGCGTCTGCAGCAGGTGGAAGAGATTGGTGACCGGAACGAGGTCCTTTTCCGGGCTGAACGGCAGTTGCTTGAACAGGTACTCGTTGTAGACGGTGGCGTCCGCATTGAGGATGCAGATGGTGTAGCCGTCCGCCGTCGCTTCCGCGCAGGCGCGCGCACCGACGTTCTGCGAGCCGCCCGGCCGGTTGTCGACGATCAGCGGCTGGCCCCAGTCCTTCTGCAGCTGCTGGCCGACCGCGCGGGCGAAAATGTCGCTCAATCCGCCGGCGCTGGTGTTGGTGATCACCTTGATCGGCCGCGTCGGATAGTCGGCGGCCGAGGCCGCGAACGTACCGCAGCAGGTCAGCATGCATGCTGACAGCAAGCATCGCTCGAGTATGGAACGCACGGGACGTCTCCCCAAAATTGTTCTTCTCGTTTGAGCACAGCGGCTCCTCATGCCCGGCCCTGTGCCGGGCATCCACGTCTTTGCAGCGTCAGCGAAGACGTGGATGGCCGGCTCATAGGCGAGCGAAGCGACGCCGTTCTTCGAACGGCTATGCCCGCCATCACGACCGAATGGCAGCATGCGCTACGCGCCGAGCTGACTTTTTACCAGCCCGCCCGCCTTGGCGAAATCGATCTGGCCGGCATAGCGCTCTTTCAGCGCAGCCATGACGCGGCCCATGTCCTTGATGCTCGCGGCGCCGGTCTCCTTGACGATCGCGGCGATCGCCGCCTTGAGCTCGTCGTCCGACATCTGCCTGGGCAGATAGCCCGCGATGATGTCGATCTCCTGCTGCTCCTGCTGCACCAGGTCGTCGCGGCCGCCCTTGCGATAAAGCTCGACGGACTCCTGGCGCTGCTTGATCATCTTCTGCAGGATCGGCAGAACGTCCGCATCGCCGAGCGCCGGCTTGGCGGCGCCGCGCGCCTCGATGTCGGCGTTCTTGAGCGTGGCGTTGACCATGCGGAGCGTCGAGACCGCCCGCTCGTTCTTGGCCTTCATCGCCTCCTTCAAGGCGTTGTTGATATCGTCGCGCAACATCGCTATGCCCTTCGCCGACCGCAGCCCTTGGCGCGCCCGTGAGTCGCCCCATATGAAGCGCAGCAGCGGCAGACATGTAGGCCAGCAATGAACGACACACAAGCTGCCTTGCAGGCGGCGGCCGCGGGCTGGAGCGAGCCCAAGCCGACCGCGCTTCTCGTGCTCGGCGACGGCACCGTGCTGGAGGGAACCGGCTTCGGTGCGATCGGCCATGCGGTCGGCGAGGTATGCTTCAACACCGCCATGACCGGCTACGAGGAAATCCTCACCGATCCTTCCTATGCGGGACAGATCATCACGTTCACGTTTCCGCATATCGGCAATGTCGGCACCAACGAGGAAGACATCGAGACCGTCAACATGGCGGCGACGCCCGGCGCGCGCGGCGTGATCCTGCAATCGGCGATCACCGCTCCGTCGAGCTACCGCGCGACGCGCCATCTCGACGCGTGGCTCAAGAGCCGCGGCATCGTCGGCCTCGGCGGCATCGATACGCGCGCGCTCACCAGCCTGATCCGCACCAAGGGAATGCCGAACGCCGTGATCGCGCACGCGGCCGACGGCGCGTTCGATCTCGCGGCGCTGAAAAAAGAAGCGCGCGAATGGCCGGGCCTCGTCGGCATGGATCTGGTGCCGATGGTGACGAGCGCGCAGCGCTTCGACTGGGACGAGACGCCGTGGCAATGGGACAAGGGCTACGCACGGCAGCAGATGGCACAATTCCACGTGGTCGCGATCGACTACGGCATCAAGCGCAACATCCTGCGCCAGCTTGCGGGCGCCGGCGCCCAGGTGACGGTGGTGCCGGCGACGACGACGGCGCAGGACATCATCGCGCTCGCTCCGGACGGCGTCTTTCTCTCCAACGGCCCGGGCGATCCGGCAGCGACCGGCGAGTATGCGGTGCCCGTGATCCGCGAGCTGATCGCGCGCGATATGCCGACCTTCGGCATCTGCCTCGGCCACCAGATGCTCGGCATCGCGGTCGGCGGCAAGACGATGAAGATGCACCAGGGCCATCACGGCGCGAACCATCCCGTGAAGGACCTGACCACCGGCAAGGTCGAGATCACCTCGATGAACCATGGTTTCGCGGTCGATCGAGCCTCGCTGCCGGCGAACATCGAGGAGACCCACGTGTCCCTGTTCGACGGCTCCAACTGCGGCATCGCGCTCAAGGACAAGCCGGTGTTCTCGGTCCAGTATCACCCGGAAGCCTCGCCGGGCCCGCGCGACAGTCACTATCTGTTCACGCGTTTCGTCGACATGATGCGGGCGCGCAAGAAGAATTGAGCCGGCATGAACCGTCTTAAGCCCCCATTAAAACAGGGCGAATAAAAGCGTATCCGTCACACTTCGCCGCCGATTGCCGGGCGGCCTGAGCGACGCAAGGTTCCCTCGATGCCACCCCCGCTCCCGATCGCGCCCGAGACCTTCGCGTTCGCCGACGACGGCTCGGTTCCGAACAATCCGAAGCTTCCATTCCTGATCTATCGCGGCGCGATCGATCTCAAGGGCAGCCCCAACCCCGAGGAGCTGGTCGAGCAGGCCTTTGCGGCCAACCGCTGGGGCGAGATGTGGCGCAACGGCATCTATCCCTACGTCCACTACCACTCGATGATCCACGAGGCGATGGGCCTTGCGCGCGGCCGCGCCAAGGTGCGCTTCGGCGGCAACAACGGACGCGAGATCGACATCTTCGCCGGCGACGTCTGCGTGCTGCCGGCCGGCACCGGCCATCAGGGCCTGTGGTCGAGCCCTGATCTCGTCGTGATCGGCGCCTACCCGCCGCTCGGAAAATACGACCTCTGCCGCGGCAGCAAGGCCGATCACGCCCGCGCCCTCGCGACGATCGCCGACGTACCGCTGCCGCCGACCGATCCCGTCTTTGGCGCCGCAGGCCCGCTCACGCGGCTCTGGCGCGTGTAGGCGAATTGGCGCTTGCAACGCACCGCGAATGGGCGAATAGCGAATGGCGAATTGAAACGGGCCTATTCGCTATTCGCCACTCGCTAATCGCCTGTGCGGACGTCAACCGGGACACGCTGTAGTACGCGCCATGGACGGCTGGATCGATTTCTACGACTCGGCGCACACTATCTATGTCAACGCGCACCACCGCGACGTCCATTTCCGGCGCCTCGCCGAAGACTTGAGCCGGTTTGCGCGGCCGGGCGCGCGCGTGCTCGACTACGGTTGCGGCGAGGCGCTCTGCGCCGACATCATCGCCGCCACGGCGGAACGGCTGATCCTGATCGAGCCGGCGCCCGGCGTGCGCGCGCGGCTGTCGGCGCGCTTCGGCACGAATGCGAGGATCGACGTGAGCGGTCCCGACCGGCTCGCGGCACTCCCCGACCACTCGATCGATCTCGTGATCATGCATTCGGTCGCGCAATATCTCACGCCCAAGGAGCTCGATGCCGCGCTTACGCGCTTTCGCCGGTTGTTGCGTCCGGACGGCATGCTGGTGCTCGGCGACGTCATCCCGCCCGGCACATCGGCGCTCAATGATGCGGCGGCGCTGCTGCGGTTCGGCGCGCGCGAGGGCTTTTTCTTCGCGGCGATCGGCGGGCTCGCGCGCACCTCCTTGTCGCACTACCGGCAATTGCGCTCGTCGCTCGGCCTCACGCGGTATCATGAGACGGCGATGATCGAGAAGCTCGCGGCCGCCGGCTACACGGCGCGCCGGGCCGGACACAACGTCGGCCACAACCAGTCGCGCATGACCTTCCTGGCGCTGCCGGCCGGTTCCGCGGCATTGAATTGACATTGGCGCATGTCCTTGTCGAACCGGTGCCCACCCCGGATCAAGTCCGGGGCAGGCCCCGGATCAAGTCCGGGGCAGGCTTTCGCCGGGACATGCGCCAGCTAGCCGCACTTAACCCGTTATTGTTAATGAAATTTTGCCGGCGGCACTAAGCGACCGGCAGGACCGGAATGCTATAACCTCCTCGGCCCGGTGGCGGAGCGGCGACGCAGAGGCTGTGCAAGGCCTCCCAGCCTGGTTCGAATCCAGGTCGGGCCTCCAACCTTCGCGGCTTCGCCGCTTCGGTTGGCAAGCCAATTTTCGCGGCTTCGCCACGAAAATTGCCCGCCGACTTGTCCGCCGTAGCCTTGGCGAAGGCGGGCGCGCGCGATCAACCCGCTCTATTGATTTTTCCCTGCGTCACCTATCTGTGGAGTGTCCGTCACCCAATCGTCACGCCCTTCCATCCCTACCGATTCTCGGCTAAGGGGACCCGGCCGCGCCTGAGCTTGCGCGTGGCGAACAGGCGGCGCGCCCACGACGCCTTTTTTTATGCCTGCAATCAAGGACTTGACCGAGCGCGGATGCCCAAACGCACCGACATATCCTCGATCCTGATCATTGGCGCCGGACCGATCGTGATCGGCCAGGCCTGCGAGTTCGACTATTCGGGCACGCAGGCGTGCAAGGCCCTCAGGGAGGAGGGCTACCGGATCGTCCTGGTCAACTCCAATCCCGCGACCATCATGACCGATCCGGACATGGCGGATGCGACCTATGTCGAGCCGATCACGCCGGAGATCGTGGCGAAGATCATCGAGAAGGAGCGGCCGGATGCGCTGCTGCCGACCATGGGCGGGCAGACCGCGCTCAACTGCGCGCTCTCGCTCAAACGAATGGGCGTGCTCGAGCGGTTCGGCGTGAAGATGATCGGTGCCACCGCCGAGGCGATCGACAAGGCGGAGGACCGCGAGCTTTTTCGCGAGGCGATGCGCAAGATCGGGCTGGAGACGCCGAAGTCGTCGCTCGCCAACGCGTCCGACCTCAAGAAAACCGACCGCGCGCACCACGCCGGCGAGATCGCGCGCATCAAGCGCCTCGAGCTCGGCCCGGACGAGGAACGCCGCACGCTCGCCGCATTCGAGGGCGCCTGGGACGCCGGCGAGGCCGACCGCAAGCGGCGCTATGTCGAGAAGGGCCTGATCGAGGCGCTGGAAGCGCTTCCCGACATCGGCCTGCCCGCGATCATCCGGCCGTCCTTCACGCTCGCCGGCACCGGCGGCGGCGTCGCGTTCAACAAGGCGGAGTTTCTCGAGATCGTCGAGCGCGGGCTCGACGCCTCGCCTACCACCGAGGTGCTGGTCGAGGAAAGCGTGCTCGGCTGGAAGGAATTCGAGATGGAGGTGGTGCGCGACAAGCGCGACAACTGCATCATCATCTGCTCGATCGAGAACCTCGATCCGATGGGCGTGCACACCGGCGACTCGATCACGATCGCGCCGGCGCTCACGCTCACCGACAAGGAATACCAGATCATGCGCGACGCCTCGATCGCCGTGCTGCGCGAGATCGGCGTCGAGACCGGCGGCTCGAACGTGCAGTTCGCCGTCAATCCGGCGGACGGGCGGCTCGTCATCATCGAGATGAATCCGCGCGTGTCGCGCTCATCTGCCTTGGCCTCGAAGGCGACCGGCTTTCCGATCGCCAAGGTCGCGGCGAAACTCGCGGTCGGCTACACGCTCGACGAGATCGCCAACGACATCACAGGCGGCGCGACCCCGGCCTCGTTCGAGCCGACCATCGACTACGTGGTGACGAAGATCCCGCGCTTCGCGTTCGAGAAATTCCCCGGCGCCGAGGCGGTGCTCACCACCTCGATGAAATCGGTCGGCGAGGTGATGGCGATCGGCCGCACGTTCCAGGAATCGCTGCAGAAGGCGCTGCGCTCGCTGGAAACCGGGCTCACCGGCCTCGACGAGATCGCGATCGAAGGCGTCGGCGTCGGCGACGACAAGAACGCGGTGCGCGCCGCGCTCGGCCGCTCGACGCCGGATGGCATTCTCAAGATCGCACAGGCGATGCGGCTCGGCATCGGCGACGAGCAGATCCACGCGAGCTGCAAGGTCGATCCCTGGTTCCTGGGGCAGATCCGCGGCATCGTCGAGGCCGAGGCCGAGATCAAGCAGAAGGGCCTGCCGGCGACGCCGGGCGCGCTGCGCCGGCTCAAGGGCATGGGATTCTCCGACGCGCGGCTCGGCAAGCTCACCGGGCTTGCGCCCGACGAGGTGACGCGGCGGCGCCATGCGCTCGGCGTGCGGCCGGTGTTCAAGCGCATCGATACCTGCGCGGCCGAGTTCGCCTCGCCCACCGCCTACATGTATTCGACCTACCAGCCGCCGTTCGCGGGATCGCCGAGCGACGAGGCGGCGCCGTCGAACGCGAAGAAAGTGATCATCCTCGGCGGCGGGCCGAACCGCATCGGCCAGGGCATCGAGTTCGACTACTGCTGCTGCCACGCGGCCTTCGCGCTCGCCGAGGCGGGCTACGAGACCATCATGATCAACTGCAACCCCGAGACCGTGTCGACCGACTACGACACCTCGGATCGCCTCTATTTCGAGCCGCTCACCGCCGAGGACGTGCTGGAGATCATCGCGACCGAGCGGCAGAACGGCACGCTGCACGGCGTAATCGTGCAGTTCGGCGGGCAGACGCCCCTCAAGCTCGCGGGTCCGCTCGAAGCCGCGCAAGTCCCGATCCTCGGCACCTCGCCCGACGCGATCGACCTCGCCGAGGACCGCGACCGCTTCAAGCAGCTGCTCGACCAGCTCGGGCTGCGCCAGCCGAGGAGCGGGATCGCGACCAGCCCCGAAAAGGCGCGCGCCATCGCGGACGGCATCGGCTATCCGATCGTGATCCGGCCGTCCTACGTGCTGGGCGGCCGCGCCATGGAGATCGTGCACGACTCGCCGCAGCTCGACCGCTACGTGGCGCGGCTCGCACTCGATCTCGAC
>DATBZM010000069.1:0-9562 GCA_036513175.1 Xanthobacteraceae bacterium
AAGGCGCGCGTCGTGCGCACGGTCATCGGGACGCTGCTGCGTCTGCTGGTCGACCGCCCGCGCAGCGTCGCCCTGGTGCAGAACCCGGACGACCGCGAGCTGCTGCTGCGGCTCGGCATTGCGGCCGAACGCATCGTGCTCATTCCGGGTTCCGGCGTCGACGTCGACCGGCTCAAGCCCATGGCCGAGCCGACGGGCGCGATCACCATCGGCTTCGTCGGCCGCCTGCTCGACGACAAGGGCATTCGGGTGCTCGTCGCCGCCCACCGGCAGTTGCGCGCGAAAGGGACGCCGGTCGAGCTGCTGATCGCCGGCACGCCCGATCCGGCCAATCCGGCCTCCGTGTCGCAGGCCGAGGCCGAGGCCTGGGGACGCGAGCCCGGCATCACCTGGCTCGGCCATGTCGACGACATCGCGACCGTGTGGGCGCGCGCGCATATCGCCGTGCTCCCCTCGCGCCGCGAGGGCCTGCCAAAAAGCCTGCTCGAAGCCGCCGCCTGCGGCCGGCCGATGATCGCGACCGATGTGCCGGGCTGCCGCGAGGTCGCCATTGCGAACCAGACCGGGTTGCTCGTTCCGCCTGACGATCCGTCGGCGCTCGCAGTGGCAATCGAAACCCTGGCCGATGACGTCGGCCTGCGCGATCGCTTCGGGCGCGCCGCGCGCGCGCTCGCCGAGGAGCGTTTCGCCGAAGGCGCGATCGGCCGGGCCGTGACCGACCTTTACTTGCGGCTTGTCGGCGCGTCCGGATAGCGTAAGAGCTTGCACGCAAGCTTCTTCTCGACCGAGCGGTGGCGCGGGTGCCCTCAGCCGTCAATTCCCTGCTGATCGTCGTGATCGCCGCCGCCGCAAGCGCCGGGACCATCATCGCGCTCAAGCCGTTCCTCGCGCGCTACGCGGTGGCGCAGCCGAACGAGCGCTCGTCGCACACGCGACCGACGCCGCAGGGCGGCGGCATCGCGGTGATTGCGGCGACCATTCTGGCCGTGCTGGCCGGCGCCGCCATCTCGGGCGCAGCCGCGAGCGCGGCCGCCAACCTGTGGCCGCTCGCCGCAGCCGTCGTACTGCTCGCCTTGACCGGCGCCTGCGACGACGCCTTGCACCTGCCGGTCGCACCGCGCTTCATCGCCCAGCTCATCGCCGTCGGCATCGTGCTCGCGATGCTCCCGGCCGAGACACGCATCGTCCCACTGCTGCCGTGGTGGATCGAGCGCGGCCTGCTGCTGCTCGCCGGCGTCTACGCGGTGAATGTGGCCAACTTCATGGACGGCCTCGATTGGATGACCGTCGCCGAGACTGTGCCGGTGACCGCGGGATTATGGATCCTGTCCCTGTTCGGCGCGTTGTCATGGTTGGAAACCTCCGTCGCGCTTGCACTGCTCGGCGCGATGGTCGGCTTTGCGCCGTTCAACCGGCCGATCGCCACGCTGTTTCTCGGCGATGTCGGCAGCCTGCCGATCGGGCTGTTGCTCTTTTGGCTTTTGCTGCAGCTTGCCGCGCACGGGCATCTTGCCGCCGCGCTTCTGCTGCCGCTCTACTACGTCGCGGATGCGACCATCACCTTGGCGCTGCGGCTCGTACGTCGCGAGAACGTGCTTCGCCCGCATCGCACTCATTTCTATCAGCGCGCCACCGACCGCGGCTATTCCGTCGCCGCGGTGGTCACCTCTGTCTTTTTCGTCAATGTCGCGCTTGCGTTTCTCGCGACCATGACGGTCGGTCGGCAAACGACCGAGGCGCAGGCGCTCGCGCTGGCCCTCGGCGCCAGCGCCGTGCTCGTGGTTCTCGTGCGCTTCGCGTGGGGCAAGCGATGATGCGGGTGCTGGTCACCGGCGCGACCGGGTTCTGCGGCCGGCCGTTGGTCGCGCGCCTGACCGATGCGGGCTATGCGGTGCGCGCGGTCGTGCGCGGCGCGCCGGCGCCGCCATTCGCGCACTCCGTCGACGTCGTGCAGGCGGAATTGGCCGCATCCGTCGCCTGTGAGCCGCTGCTTGCCGGCGTCGATGCGGTTGTGCACCTTGCCGGCATCGCGCATGCGCGCGCCCGCATCGGGGACGAGCGCTACGACGCTGTCAACCACCGGGCGACCGCCGCGCTCGCGCGCGCCGCGCACCAGGCCGGCGTGGCGCATTTCATCTTCATCTCCTCGGTGCGCGCACAAAGCGGCTCGGCCGCCGATCATGTGCTCAGCGAGCGTGACGCGCCGCAGCCGACCGACGCCTATGGCCGTTCCAAGCTCGCCGCCGAAACTGCGGTCGCCGCATCCGGCGTCCCGTTCACGATTCTGCGCCCGGTGCTGATCTATGGCCCGGGGCTCAAAGGCAACCTCGCGGCACTGGCGCGGCTCGCCGCCTTGCCACTCCCGCTGCCGCTCGGCGGCCTCGATAATCGTCGCTCGCTGCTCGGCATTGACAATCTGATCAGCGCGATTCTGTTCGTGCTGGAGAATTCCTCGACGCAGTGGGAGACTTACCTCGTGGCCGATCCGCAGCCGGTGTCGCTCGCCGACATCGTCGCCGCGTTCCGAGCGGGCGGCGGCCGCCCGCCCGGGCTCTTTCATTTCCCGCCGCGATTGATCGAGATGGCCGCCCGCCTCGTCGGCGGCGCCGATCTGTGGGAGCGGCTCGGCGGCGAGCTCGTGGTCGATCCCGGGAAGCTCATCGCGGCCGGCTGGTCGTCGGCGCGCGACACCAAGGCCGCGCTCAGCGCACTGGTTCGGAGCCCGTCCGCCTGATCGCGACGCGCGCCGCGATCTGTTCGCGCACATGCGGGAAACGGCCGTCGAACCAGGGCAAGCCCTCCTCGCGCAACCACACGGTCGCCACCAGCGCGGTGAGCAGCCACGTCACCAGGTGATAGCGGTCCCAGTCGGCGTAGCAGATGCCGGTGCCGTGCTCGAGCAGGGTCGCGAGCGCGATCAGCCGCAGCCACGGATCGAACCGCCGGCCGAAGAACCCGACCCGCACGAGGGTCGCGACCGCCGCCGCGTTGAGCGGGATCGCGGCGTAGACGTTGCCGGGGCCGGACAGCCACCAGGCGAGCTTCTTGATCGCCGCGATCACGTGGTTGCTCGCCAAGTGCAGATGCAGGACATCGGATGCCGCCTTGAAATATTCGGACGGCGGCATCACCAGGGTCTGCGGCTGGCTCACGTTGTCGGAGAACAGCACGGTCGAGTGCCCGAATACCCAGTTGTGCAGCGGCGAGACAATCAGCGTCGCAAAGCCGATGAAAATTGCGCCGGCACGCGCAAGCCGCCCCTGCCAGAGTGAAAGCAGGATCGCTCCCGCGATCATCACCCCTGCGGCGAGCGCGACGTTCGGGCGCACGAAGGTACCGGCGGCGATCAGGAGCGCGCCGCAGAAGCCGGCGGCGGCCGGCGGCGCCTTCGCCTCCTCGGCGCGCGGAATGAGCGCGACCATGCCGGCGAGCAGCAGGATATAGCCGCACGAATCGGCAAAGCCGCGCGCCGCCCATTTGACGTAGTAGAGGAACGCCGAACCGAACAGCACGCCGACCGGCGTCGCGACGAAGCCGAGCGTGATCACGGTCGCCCAGTTGTCGGGCAGGAAGCGGCGAAACAGCGCGAACACCAGAAACGGCAGCGCCAGCACCAGCGACAGGTAGGCGAGATAGGTCTCGCCGAACACGATGTGTTCCAGCATGGCGAAATAGCGAAAGCCGGGCGTGAAGTAGTAGACGGATTCGTCGCCGCGCAGCACGCCGGCGACGTCGCCGGCGAGCAGATCATGCAGCATGATACGGGCATAGCCCTCGTAGGTCATGCCATCGTCGCCGCCGTCGAGCGGACGCAGGCCGCCGATGAAATTGACGTCGTCGATGACCATGACGAGCAGGCTCAGCCCGATCAGGATCGCGGGCCACACGAGCCGGCGCGGCGCGACCCGCATCAGCAGCCCGAGAATGCCGATCGCCCCGAACAGCGTCAGGGCGTGCGCGAACTGGTCGCGCAGCCACACCGACCAATTGGGATTGAGCCGCATCGCCAGCGGCTGATCGAGCTTGATCGCAACCGCAAAAATGCGGCGGCCTGCATCGGCCGGAAGGATCTTCTGGCACGCCATGTCGGCGTGGCTCAGCACCGCGAAATGCTCGTCCGTGCCTTCCCACAGCACGTCGCCACGCCAGCACAGGTTGCTGCCCGCGAATTCCGCCGGGAAGCGGTACATGACGTAGAGCGGGAAGGTCATGTGAAAGCGGTCGAACAGGTTGAGCGAATGGCGGTCGCGCTTGAAGCGCTCGATGTCGCTCCCATTGGGCGACCAGTTGTAGATCAGCTCGTTGACCACACCGAGATGCGCATGGACGGGATCGGAGAAGTCGATGCCGGTGACGTGACGTGACCAGGCGCCGGGGTCGAAAAACCCATCGCTGGAAAGCGCGAAGCCATCCTGCGCGACGCTGCGATCTGGCCGCCAGCAGCCTCGGCTCTGGTCATTGCAGCGCTTTTCCGGCGGATACTGCGCGGCGAACGCCTTGTCGAGAAAATCGAACACCTCGCGCGGCAGGCCTGAGGTCTTGGCGGCGTCCGGCCCGGGCAGAAAGACGTTATGTCCTTCCTCGATGCGCGGAGCCGGCAGCAGGACGTGGGCGGCCGCGATCAGCGCGGCCAGCCCGGCCGCTGCGAGCCAGCGCGACGGTAGCGACTTCGTCGCCCCGACGAAGACCACCACCGCCGCTGCCACCAGGATCGCGTAGTCGAAGCGATCGTTGATGGGCAGCCCGATCGTCACGACGATGATCGCCAGCACGGCGATCTTGCTCGCGACGATCACGGACCCGGATTGGGATCGTTCCGACATGCACCTTCACCCCGTGCGCGGGCGCTTGTGCGTCATTTTCGCCATTCGCGCAACGATCTCGTCGGCGGCGCGGAACCCGGCTATGGTCGCGGCCTCGATCAGCCGGGAAGGACTTCACCCATGCTCTCCGATGCCGACCGCAAGAAGGCCGCCGATATCCTGATGGAGGCCGAGCGAACCCGCAAACAGGCGGTGCAGCTCTCGACCACCTGGCCGGATATCGCGATCGAGGACTCCTATGCGATCTCGACCGAGGTCGCCAATCGCAAGATCGCGACTGGCGCCAGGCTGATCGGCCACAAGGTCGGGCTCACGTCGAAGGCGATGCAGCGCTCTTCGATGATCGACGAGCCCGACTACGGCCACCTGCTCGACGACATGATGATCGCGGACGGTGCGAAGATTCCGCACGCCAATTTCTGCCGGCCACGGGTCGAGATCGAGCTCGCCTTCATCCTCGGCAAGCCGCTGAAAGGCCCGGGCGTCACCCTGCCCGACGTGCTGCGCGCGACCGAGTACGTGGTGCCGGCGATCGAGATCGTCGACGCGCGCCTGCAGGACCCGCGCAAGATCTTCGACACGGTCGCCGACAACGGCGCCGCCGCCGGCATCGTGATCGGCGGCCGGCCGGTCGGGCCGCTCGACGTCGACCTGCGCTGGGTTGGCGGCATCATGTACAAGAATTCCGAGATCGAGGAGACCGGGGTCGCGGCCGGCGTGCTCGGCCATCCGGCGCTCGGCGTCGCCTGGCTCGCCAACAAGCTCGGCCAGCACGGCGTGACGCTCGAGCCGGGCCATCTCGTGCTCGCCGGCTCGTTCACCCGCGTGGTGTTCGCCGGCAAAGGCGACACGCTGCATGCCGATTTCGGGCCGCTCGGCGGCATCGCGGTGCAATTCGTCTAGGAGGGCGAATAGCGAATAGCGAGTAGCGAATGGCGAATTGAAAAGTGCCTATTCGCTATTCGCCATTCGCTATTCGCGTTCCTCGTGGAGGTTGAAGCCAATGGACATGCCGCGCAATTCTTTCAAGCACGCCATCGCCAAGGGCGAGTTGCAGATCGGCCTGTGGTGCAGCCTGTGCAACCCGATCGCGGCGGAGATCGTCTCGCATTCGGGCTTCGACTGGCTACTCATCGACACCGAGCATTCGCCCAACGAGGTGCCGGACGTGCTGGCGCAATTGCAGGCCTCCCAGGCCGGCACCGCCTCCGCGATCGTGCGCCCGGCCTGGAACGACATCGTGCTGATCAAGCGCTTCCTCGACATCGGGGCGCAGAGCCTGCTGATTCCGTTCGTGCAGACCCCGGACGAGGCACGCCGCGCCGTCGAGGCGACGCGCTATCCGCCGGGCGGCATCCGCGGCATCACGGGCAGCGGCCGCGCCAGCCGCTACGGCCGGGTGAAGGACTATCTGAAGAATGCGAGCCAGGAGATCTGTGTCCTGGTCCAGGTCGAGACTAAAAGCGCGCTCGACCAGATCGAGGCGATCGCGTCGGTCGACGGCATCGACGGCGTGTTCATCGGCCCGAACGATCTATCCGCCTCGTTCGGCCATATCGGCAACTGGGGCCATCCGGAGGTGCAGGCCGCGCTGGAAGACGCGGTGCGGCGACTGAAGAAGATCGGCAAGCCCGCCGGCATCCTCACCCCCAACGAGGAGGAAGCCAAGCGCTTCATCCAATGGGGCTACACCTTCGTCGCGGTCGGCGCCGATCTTGGCCTGCTCGCGCGCGGCGCGGACGCGCTGGCGCGTCGGTTCAAGGGGTGAGTCAAGGACGGGCGATCGGGTCGCGTCTCACCCGATATGAACCTGCGAACACGGAGCCCCGCGTCAGCTTGCGACCCGCATAAGGCCACAACTGCGTCGGCGGCTTCCGCCCACAGAAAAATGCCAAAAGCAAGTCACGCCTGGACTTATCCCCAGAGTTATACATAGATAATTTGTGTGAGGATAGTCGTAACCGTTATACATGAGAGTGGTTGAGTGATTATACGTACCATGGAGTACTTGCGATGACCGTCCAGAACCTCGCCACAGCGCGCTTCGTGCTGCAGTGTCTACTCGATGAACTGGAGGAATACGACCGCTGCATCCCGGTCGCTCGCAACATTCAGGTCGGTGACGTCACGGATGCACTGCTGACGATCCTCAGCAATCGCGAACTGCAGCGTCTCGCCATGCCCAAGAAGGCCCGTGCCGCGCTGATCCGCCGACATGTTCCACGAGCCGCGCTCGCCGTTGCCGCCAAGCAACAAGCGACGCTAGGAGCTGCGGCCAAGCAGAAGTCGCGGGTATCTCCGTAACGCAAGGAGCATCGTCCCAAGGGGCGCTTGCCGACTGCCCGACGAGCGACGCTCGGCGGAATGCCTCACACCGCCTCTTTCCTGAAATCAGGCACGGCCTCGCGCAGAACCCGGTAGATCGAGCCGCGCTCCTCGCGCTTGAGCCCCTGTTCCAGGTCGCCGAGCCAGGCGCGCATGGTCTCCAGCGACGGTGACACCGGCCGCGCCGCGACGACGCCGGAAATGCCGATCTCGGAGACCGGCTCCTCGCGCGCGAACAGGATCTCGTTGAGCCGCTCGCCCGGCCGGATGCCGGTGTAGACGATCTCGATGTCGCGGCCGGGCTCGAGGCCGGACAGACGGATGATGCGTTCCGCGAGCTCGACGATCTTGACCGGCTGGCCCATGTTGAGCACATAGACGGCGACGTCAGAGCGCGTCGGGCCGAGCGCGTGGCTCGCCGCCGTGACGACGAGATCGCACGCTTCGCGGATGGTCATGAAGTAGCGCACCATGTCGGGATGCGTGACCGTCACGGGCCCGCCCGCCTCGATCTGCGCCTTGAACTTCGGCACCACCGAACCGTTCGAGGCGAGCACGTTGCCGAAGCGCACGGCGATGAGCCGCATCGGCGGCTTCGCGCCGCCCGCCGCCGCGGCGCGGCGCGTCAGGTCGGCATCGAGCGCCTGGCAATACATCTCGGCGAAGCGCTTGGTGGCACCGAGCACCGAGATCGGCTCGATCGCCTTGTCGGTCGAGATCATCACCATGGCGCGCGCACCTGCAGCGACCGCGGCGTCTGCGACATTGACCGAGCCGAACACGTTGGTCTTGACGCCCTCGTCCCAGTCGCGCTCGAGGATCGGCACGTGCTTGAGGGCGGCGGCGTGAAACAAGATGTCCGGCTTGAAGTCCTTGACCAGCCGCATGACGCGGTCGCGGTCGCGGATGTCGGCGATGCGCCCGTCGATCGCGGCGCCCGCCTTCTTGGCGGCAAGCGCCTCGAGCACCGCATGGAGCGCCGGCTCGGAATTCTCGATCACCAGCAGGCGCGCTATGCCGAAGGTCACCAGGCGATCGCAGATTTCCGCGCCGATCGAGCCGCCGCCGCCGGTGACGACCGCCGAGGAGCCCCTGATCAGCGCCTCGAGGCGCCCGTAGTCGATCTTGGCGCTCGGCCGCAGCAGCAAGTCCTCGACATTGACGGGCGCAAGCCGCAGCGCCTCGCCGCCTTCGTCGAGCGCCGGCAGCCGGCTGGTCGCGAGGCCGAGCCGGCGCGCCCGCATGAGGATCGACTCGGGGTGCGCATCGGGCGCGAGCGCATTCGGCGTCAGCACCAGGCGCACCACGTTGATGCCGCGCGCCGCAAGGTCGGCGACCGCGTGCTCGAGATCGTCGAACTCGCCGAGCACCGGGATGCCGCGGATCGCCTGCCCCCGATCGTTGCGCGCGGGCGAGAGGATGCCGACCGGCTGGATCTTGCTCACCGCGCCGCTCTCGATCGCGCGCAGCAGCACCTCGGCGTCGGCGGCACGGCCGAGCACCAGCGTCGGCATGGTCTCGGCCGCCTTGGCGTGATGGAGCGTGCGGGTATAGCGGAAATAACGGTAGAGGACGCGGGAGCCGGTGAGGAAGGCGATCTGCAGGAACCAGTAGAGCGCAATCGTGATCTTGCCGAAGAAGAAATTGCCGAGGAGGTTGGGCGCGACCAGCACGTAGTCGACGACGAGCAGCGACACCGCAAGCACGCTCGCGGCGCGCACGATGTTCATGAAGTCGGGCAGCGATGCGAACCGCCATTTCGACTTGAACAGGCCGAAGATCGCATAAACGACGCCCGCATAGGCGACGAAGGCCGGCAGCATGATGATGAGCACCGGCCAGCGCACCGCGAGGCCCGCGCCCTCGAAGCGGATGTAGAAGCTCGCAAGCACGGCGACCGCCGTCACGATCAGGTCGTGCGCCAGGATCAGCCCCATGCGCGGGGTGAAATTGGAAAACCGGATCATCCGTGTGCTCGGTCGTCGGAGAAATGCCGCCGCCGCGTCATCCATATCGGCCTTTGCGTCATGGCGCCACCATCTCGGATTGTCGCGCCAGCGCCTGATCCACTGCGGTCAGAACCTGCTGCGGCGTCAGCTCATCGAGGCATTGCGCACGGCTGCGCAGATGCCGATCGCAGCCCTCCTGCTGGCACGGCAGGCAGGGCAGCGGATTCTGCACCAGCCAGACGTTGCCGCGCCGCTGGATGGTGCCGGACGCCGCCCACGGCGAGTCCAATCCTTGCGCCGGCCAAGGCCCCCACAGCCGCGGGTCGGTCGGGCCGAAGAGCGCGACCGTCGGGCAGCCGCTCGCGGCCGCAAGATGGGTGACCGACGTGTCGGGCCCGACATAGACGCGCGCACGCGCCAGCAATGTTGCGATTTCCGGCCAGGACAGGCGGGCGTCGAGACGGC
>DATBZM010000070.1:0-7950 GCA_036513175.1 Xanthobacteraceae bacterium
CGCGCTCGACCATCGCGAGGATCTCGCCGCGGTCGATGCCGACTTCGTCCACCTCTTCTCGTCCTGGTTCAACCGCGGCTTTCTGGTCTTGCGCCGCATCGACTGGTCGACCCCGGCGAATATTCTCGAACGGATCATCCACTACGAGGCGGTGCACGAGATCCACGACTGGCGCGACCTGCGTGCGCGCATCGATCCGCCCGACCGGCGCTGCTACGCTTTCTTCCATCCCGCGCTGGTCGACGACCCGCTGATCTTCGTCGAGGTCGCGCTCACCCGCGAGATCGCCGACGCGATCCCGCCGATCCTTGCGGCCAAGCGCGAGATCATCCCGACCGAGCGCGCGACCACCGCGGTGTTCTACTCGATCTCCAACTGCCAGCGCGGCCTCACCGGGGTCTCGTTCGGCAGCTTCTTGATCAAACAGGTGGCGGCGGAGATTTCTCGCGAGCTGCCGAAGCTCTCCAACTTCGTGACGCTCTCGCCGGCGCCCGCCTTCGCGGGCTGGCTCAAGCGCGAGCTGGCGCAAGACGTCTCCAAGGCGATCAACGCGGACGACCGCGCCGCCCTCGCCGCGCTCGACGGCGGCCTGTGGGTCAAGGACACGGCTGCGGCCGAGCGTCTGCGTGAGCCGCTGATGCGCGCCGCCGCGACCTATTTTCTCACCGCGCGCACGCGCACGCGCGCGCCGGTCGACCCGGTTGCCCGCTTCCACCTCGGCAACGGCGCCCGGCTCGAGCGCATCGACTGGCTCGCCGATCCCTCGCCCAAGGGCATCGCGCAATCGTTCGGCATCATGGTCAACTATCTCTACGACCTCGACGACATCGAGAAGAACCACGAGGCCTATGCGGAGAACCGCACCATCGTGGCGTCCAACGCCGTGAAGAAGCTGGCGCGGCCGGTGCGCGATCTGGTGCCGGTGGAGGAATGACGGCGGCCGCCGCGCGCACGTCGCCGCCGTAACCGGCGAGGCCGGGCCGACATCGCGGCGATCCGATCCCTGCTTGCGCTCTTGCGGCGGCGCCGGGAACGCGGTCCCATCGCGGGCATGATCGAACAGGCGGCAAAGATACTCGTCGGCACCGCGCTCTATATCGCGGTGCTGTGGGCGGCGCGGCGCAATCCGCGCGCCGCCGGGATGATGCTCACGTTTCCGACGCTCAACGGGATCACGATGCTGGTGACGCAGCCGGCCGAGCTCGGGCCGATCGTCGGCACCATGTTGCTGATTCCCTTCATCAACGGATTGCTCTGCGCCCTTTACCTGTCAGGCTTCGATCGCGCCGTCCGCGCCGGCTTTTCGCCGCCAGCGGCCTCCGGCCTGCTGATCGCCTGCGTCGCCATCGTTTGGCTGACGACAGCCTGGGTGATATCGCAAAACCGCTGGAACGTGCCAGCCGACGATCGGAACGCCTACGCGATCGTGCTCGTGCTGGGTGGATCGCTGCTGACATGGCTGGTGCCCGTGCGGCACCCGAAGGCGCCGCAGGTGTTTCCGCCTGCACGGTTGGGACATCTGCTTTATCGCAATCGGGTCCGCATCGGGTTGTTCGCAATCGCGCTTTCCGCCGTGCTCCTCGTCGACAGGCTTGAGCATTCGTCGGCCGTGGTGGGCCTGTTGGCGGCGCTGCCGCTGATCGCGTTCTTTAGCCTGCATACGCTGGCGAGCGATCCTGAGCTGTCGCCGTTGGCGCGCCGCGAGGAGCTTTCCACCATGGCAAACGGCGTCTGGTTCGGGCCCGCGGTCGCGGTCGTATTCATTGTCGGATTCTGGCGCTGGCTGACGGCGCTGGCCGGCCATGTCGAGGGCGCGGCCTATCTCGCGGTCGGCGTGCCCTCGCTGCTGGCTGGATGGGTGTTGTGCATCGCGGCGATCTGGGCGTGCGAGAGGCTGCTACGCCGGGCGTCGTCGCCGGCGGCGTGAGCGTCACACCTTCCCGTACACCGGCACGATCGCGCCGCGCGTGACCTTGTTGTCGGGCGAGGCGAGAAACAGGATGGTGCGCGCGACCTCCTCGACCTTGGGCCACGCCGAATGATCGGCCTTCGGCATGTCGGCGCGGTTCGTCGGCGTGTCGAGAATCGAGGGTGCGACGGCATTGACCAGGATGTTCTTGGCCACGACCTCCTCGGCAAGCGCCATCGTGAGGGTCGCGACCGCGGCCTTGCTCGCCGCATAGGCGGTCATGTTGGCACCGGCGCGGCCTTCGAGCGCCGGGCGCGCCGCGACATTGACGATGCGCCCGCCGTCGGGCGCCTGCGACATCGTCGCGACCGCGGCGCGGCAGCACAGGAAGCAACTGGTGAAATTCATGTCGATCTGCCGTCGCAGGACGGCGACCGTGGTCTCGCCGATCGGCGCATAGGCAAAGCCGCCGGCGATATGGATCGAGCCCCACAGCCCGGGCACGCCGGCATAGACCCGGGCCACCACCGTTTCGTCGGCGAGATCACCGCCATTGATCAGGCGCACGTTCGCGTTGTTGCGATGCGGGAAGCGCGCCGCTTCGGCCTCGACGAAATAGGGCACGTGACAGGTCGCGCCTGCCTCGATCAGTGCGCCGACGACCGCGATGCCGAGCGCCCCAGTCCCGCCGGTGATCACCACGTGACGATTTTGGAAGGGCATGGCGCGGCTCCCGTCTGTTCCCATGCCATGTCATTGCGCCGAAGTGGCGTGAATTCAAGGCGGTTTCGGTCTTGAGCGCATCGCGCCATGGCCCCATTCTGCCGGGGGCACGCGAATCAGGAGCCACATGGCCGACTACGATCTCGCCATCATCGGCGGCGGCATCAATGGCGTCGGCATTGCGCGCGATGCCGCGGGGCGCGGCCTCAAGGTGCTGCTGGTCGAGCAGAACGATCTTGCCTCCGGCACCTCGTCGGCCTCGACCAAGCTCATCCATGGCGGTCTGCGCTATCTCGCGTTCGGCGCCTTCCGCCTGGTGCGCGAGGCGCTCGCCGAGCGCGAGGTGCTGATGCGCATCGCGCCGCATCTCGTCCACCCGATGCGCTTCGTGCTGCCCGCCGAGGCCGGCTATCGCCCGGCCTGGATGCTGCAGATCGGCCTCGCCCTCTACGACTGGATCGGCGGCCGCCGCACGTTGCCCGGCCGCCGCACGGTCGATTTCGCCACCGATCCGGTGGGCCCACCGCTCAAGCGGCACTTCACCTATGGGTTCGAATATTCCGATTGCTCGGTCGACGATTCGCGTCTCGTCGTCGTCAACGCCCTCGATGCCGCCGCCCATGGCGCAACCATCCGCACCCGCACGCGCTGCGTGCGCGCCGAGCGCGCCGCCGAATGGACGCTGGTGCTCAACGCGCGCGGCCGCCGCGATGTCGCAACCGCGCGCGTGCTGGTGAACGCGACAGGGCCCTGGCTCGCCAGCGTCGCCGAGACCGTGCTGCGGCTCGAGCGGCCGTTGCCGGTGCGGCTCGACAAGGGCAGCCATATCGTGGTCAAGCGCTTGTTCGAGCATGACCGCGCCTACATCCTGCCGACGCCCGACGGGCGCGTCGTGTTCGTGCGCCCGTTCGGGCCGGACTTCACCTTGATCGGCACGACCGACGAGGATTTCGTCGGCGATCCGGCGGTGCCGACCGTCGAGGCGCGCGAGATCGGCTATCTGTGCGATGCGGTGAATGCCTATTTCCGCGCGGTGCTTTCTCCCATCGATGTGATCTGGGCCTTCGCCGGCGTGCGCGCGCTTTATGACGACGGCGCCAGCAGCGCGAGCGAGACCACGCGCGAGTATCTGCTCGCCCTCGACAATGACGCCGGTGCGGCGCCGCTGCTCAACGTCTATGGCGGCAAGATCACGACGTACCGCCGCCTCGCCGAAGCCGTGCTCGCCACGCTCGGCCGCTTCTTTCCCGATGCAAAGAAACCGTGGACCGCCAAATGGACCTTGCCGGGCGGCGATTTCACGCCCGGCAGCGATGACGCGCTGGTGGCCGAGATACGCGGCGCCTGGCCGTTCCTCGCCGAGGCGCATGCCCGCCGGCTGGTCGCCGCCTACGGCACTCGCGTCAAGCTCGTCTTCGCCAATGTGGCGCGCGAAGAGGATCTCGGCCCGCGCTTCGGCGCTGGCCTCACCGGCGCCGAGGTCCGTTATCTCATGCGGCACGAATGGGCCGAGACCGCCGACGACGTGCTGTGGCGGCGCTCCAAGCTCGGCCTTTGTCTGACGAAGGAAGACGTCGCCGCGGTCGAACGATTCATGACCAGCGCCATCGGGACGTAACGCGAATGGCGAGTAGCGAATGGCGAATAGGGTAAACGAATCCTTGCCCCATTCGCTATTCGCTATTCGCCATTCGCACGGCGATTGCCTGGCACTTTAACGAACCCGTAAACGCCAGATTAATCCATCCATGCTTCCATGTTATGGAGGATTTCGCAAACCACGCGAAGGCTATTTCGGTGCAGGTGCTCGACGACAGGGTTGTGGCGTTGGTTGGCTCGCGCAAGGTGCTCGTCATCGACGACGAGCACTACACGCGAAAGGTCATCCGCACCCTCCTGATGACGATCGGCGTGCGAAACATCCAGGAAGCGACCAACGGCTACGCCGGCCTCGATGCGGTCCGCACGTTCACGCCCGACATCGTGCTGTGCGACTGGTCGATGCCCGAGCTCGACGGACCCGGCTTCGTTCGCGCGGTGCGCTCGCCCGACACGTTCCCGCATCCGGATGTGCCGATCATCATGCTGACGGCGCATGGCGAGCGCTCGTTCGTCATCGCGGCGGCGCGCCTCGGCATCAACGAATATCTGCTCAAGCCGGTGTCAAGCCAGGCATTGCAGTCGCGCATCGTCTCGGTTCTCGCCCATCCGCGCCCCATGGTCCGCCGCGGCGATTACTACGGTCCCGAGCCGCGCAAGCTATCGAGCTACAAGCCCGAGAACGACCCCGGCCATTCGACGCTCGTGCTGGTGTAACGGTCCGCAGGGTTGGCGAAGGCGCGGGACGCGCCGTATCCACACGGCTCGGCAAGTCTCGGCGAGTCTCGCCATGATCAAATGAATTGGTGCATGATGTCCCGCCAGCTCCGGGACGCTCCATGCCGACCCATCTCATCGCCATCGACCAGGGCACCACCTCGACGCGGGCGATCGTGTTCGACGCGGCGCTCGGCCCCGTCGCGGTCGCGCAGCAGGAATTCACCCAATATTTCCCGGCCGACGGCTGGGTCGAGCACGATCCGGAGGAGATCTGGCAAAGCGTGCTCTCGACGGTGCGCGCCGCCATGGCGCAGGCCGGCGTCGCCGCCGCCGACGTAGCGGCGATCGGCATCACCAACCAGCGCGAAACCACGCTGATCTGGGACCGCGCGAGCGAGAAACCGATCCACCGGGCGATCGTCTGGCAGGACCGGCGCAGCGCCGACGCCTGCGCCGCCTTGCGTGCGGGCGGCCATGAGCCCGGCGTTGCGCACAAGACCGGGCTGCTGCTCGATCCCTACTTCTCGGCGACCAAGATCGCCTGGCTGCTCGATCACGTCGACGGCGCCCGCGAAGCCGCGCAGCAGGGGCGACTTGCCTTCGGCACCATCGACACCTGGCTGCTGTGGCGGCTGACCGGCGGTTTTGCGCACGCGACGGACGCGACCAACGCGGCGCGCACGCTGCTCCTCGACATCCATAATGCGACCTGGGACCCGGAGCTTGCCGAGCTGTTTCGCGTGCCCATGTCGCTCTTGCCCAAGGTGCATGACTGCGCCGGCGATTTCGGCACCACGCATCTGTTCGGCGGTCCGATCCGCATCCTGGGCATGGCTGGCGACCAGCAGGCCGCGACCGTCGGGCAGGGCTGCTTTGCGCCCGGCATGATGAAATCGACCTATGGCACCGGGTGCTTCGCGCTCCTCAACACCGGGACCCAGATGGTGCAGTCGCGCAACCGCCTGCTCACCACCATCGCGTATCAGCTTGACGGTAAGCGCACCTATGCGCTCGAAGGCGCGATCTTCATCGCCGGCGCCGCCGTGCAATGGCTGCGCGACGGGCTCAAGATCATCGCCACGGCGTCCGAGAGCGGCGCGCTCGCGGTCGCGGCCGACGCGGGCGAGCAGGTCTATCTCGTGCCCGCCTTCGTCGGCCTCGGCGCGCCGTGGTGGGACGCGAATGCGCGCGGCGCGATCTTCGGATTGACCCGCAAGTCCGGCCCGGCCGAGATCGCCCGCGCGGCGCTCGAGGCGGTCGGCTACCAGACCCGCGACCTGATCGACGCCATGCGCGCCGACTGGCCGGGCGGGAGCGATACCGTGCTGCGCGTCGACGGCGGCATGACGGCGAGCGACTACACGATGCAGTTCCTGGCCGACATCCTCGATGCGCCGGTCGATCGTCCCGCCGTGATGGAAACGACCGCGCTCGGCGCCGCCTACCTCGCGGGCCTCGCGGCGGGCGTGTGTCCCGCGCCCGAGGAGTTCGCGACGTCATGGAAGCTTGAGCGGCGCTTCGCGCCGCGCATGGATGCGGCGACGCGTGCGCGCAAATGGGCCGGCTGGCAGGACGCGGTGCGGCGGACGCTCACGTCGCAGCCCGGATGAAGGCGCGAAGCGCCGAAATCCGGGGACGGCCTTCCCCGGATTGCTGCGCTTCGCCCGGCTACCCGGCTCGCATGTTTGTCCGCTCTTTTCGCCGTTATGTAGGATTTTGACTTCCGTCCGGTCCCATGCTGCAATCGGTTGATCGATCGGGCCTGCCGGTTTGCCTGAGATCGCTATCTGCTGGGCAACCGTATCTGGGGGAACGATCATGTCCGTCGTCACCGCGCCGACGTCGTCGTCGGCGCTCGCCAACCGCTGGGTTCAGCTTGTGCTCGGCGTGATCGCCATGATGGCGATCTCGAGCCCGCAATATGTCTGGACCCTGTTCACCGGGCCGCTCACCCAGAAGCTCGGCACCAAGCTCTCCGACCTGCAATACACCTTCTCGCTGCTGATCATCCTGCAGACGTTCTTCTCGCCGTTCCAGGCCTACCTGGTGGATCGATTTGGCCCGAAGCTGCTGATCTCGGTCGGCGCGCTGATGGCGGGCGGGAGCTGGGTGCTGGCCGCGCAGGCGCAGAGCCTGACCATGCTCTACGTCACCTACGGCGTGATCGGCGGGATCGGCACCGGCATCATCTATATCGGCATCATCGGCCTGATGGTGCGCTGGTTCCCGGACCGGCGCGGCCTTGCCACCGGGCTCGCGGCAGCGGGCTACGGCTTCGGCGCGGTCTTCACCAGCATTCCGATCGGCAACATGATCAAGAGCGTCGGCTATGAGCACACGCTGCTGGTCTGGGGCATTGCGCAGGCGATCGTCGGCTTCGTCGCCGCGCTCGGGCTGCGCGCGCCGTCCGAGGGCTACGTGCCGGACGGCTACGATCCCGCGACCGTGCAGACCGAAATGCAGGCCAAGCGCAGCTACTCGCCGCGCGAGATGCTCGCCAATCCGATCTTCTGGCTGCTCTTCGTCATGATGACGATGATGTCGACGAGCGGCCTGATGGTGGTCTCCAACGTCGGGCCATTCGCCAACGAGTTCAAGGTCGCCAATGTGCTGGTGTTCGGGACGGCGGCGCTCGGCCTGTCGCTGACGCTGTCGCGCATCACCAACGGGCTGACCCGGCCGTTCTTCGGCTGGGTGTCCGACCACATCGGCCGCGAGAACACGATGGCGCTCGCGTTCGCGCTCGAGGCGGCCGCGATCCTGGTGCTGTTCGCCTTCATCGACAATCCGACCATGTTCGTGGTGCTGACCGGCGTCGTGTTCTTCGGCTGGGGCGAGATCTTCTCGCTCTTCCCCTCGACGCTGACCGACACGTTCGGGCCGAAATACGCGTCCACCAACTACGGCTTCCTCTACATCGCCCAGGGCGTCGGCTCGATCTTCGGCGGCCCGATGGCGGCGCGCGTCCATGAATGGACCGGCAGCTGGACCGCCGTCTT
>DATBZM010000071.1:0-6008 GCA_036513175.1 Xanthobacteraceae bacterium
TGATCGGCCGACACCGTCTGCCGTTGAACGCTTAGAATGCATCTTTCGATGAGCGCGCGGTCCTCTCCATGATATGGAGTGACGACTGCGTATCTCCGTCTGTCCGACATGCGGAAATCACTTGTTGGACCACGCCAGCGCGGGCCCTGATTGCATGGCTCGTTTTGGGTGTCAACAGAATGACATTGATCCTCCCGTGGCCCGAAGCTCGGCTCGTCGGTTGGTCGGCGGCGATCGGGAGGAGGCTCGAGACGTTATGACAACTCGGCGAGCAGCGGCCGCAGGAACGGCGCATAGGCGCGCCAGCGTCCGACCGCGCTGGCGTAGATCGGCTGGCGCACCTGCAGGGCGCTGGCGGTGCGGATCGGCCGCTCGGTCTTGTGGAAGGCGAGGCAGCGCGGATCCCAATCGAGCCCGCAATACGCGATGATCCGCCGCGCCTCGACTTCCAGATCCGCGACCACGTCCTCGTAGCGGACCGTGAGAATGCGCCCGGGCGGCAGGACGCGCTCCCAATGCGCCATCAGCTTCTGGTAATTGCGGTAGTAGCGTCCGAGCTCGGCGAGGTCATAGGTGTGCGCCTGCTTGTCGGTGAACACTTTCGAGAAGCAGGACAGGCAGGTGTCAACGGGATCGCGGGTCGCGTGGATGATGGCGGCGTTGGGCAGCGCCAGATGGATGAGGCCGGCGACGCGGCAATTCGACGGCAGCTTGTCGACGATCCGCGCGGCGCCGGGCGCGAGCTTCTCGATCGCCGCGAGGTAGCGCGCGCCGAGCGCGTGGAAATCGGCGTCGATCATGCCCGCCACCATCTCGGGATAGCTCGTCGCGGTGCCGAAGCGCGGCCGGATGCCCTGCATCGCCGTCTCGAAGCACTTGAGCTCGCCGGCGCCGAACGCCTGCGGGTGGCTGGCGATGATCTGCTCGACCAATGTGGTGCCCGAGCGCGGCATGCCGATGATGAAGACCGGGACGGGCGACGGCTGCCCGGCCTTGTGCCAGGCGCGCATGCGGTCGGGCGTGAACACCGAGCGGATGCGGTCGAGGCCGCCGAGCGTCGCGGCCTCGTTGTAGGCAATACGCTGCCGCTTGAGCGCATTGCCGTCGCGCCAGTGGCGGAACGCGTCCGCATGCCGGCCGATATCGTCGTAGGCCTTGCCCAGGCTGAAATGCAATTCGATCCGCTCGTCGACCGAAAGCCGGGCGGCGTCCTGGGCGAGCTTCTCCAGCGCGGCGAGGCGCGGGTCGGCCGCGCCGTAAGGCGCGACCTCGCCGAGGTAGCGGCGATGCTTGACGTTGCGCGGGGCGAGCGCGACGGCGCGTTGCAGTGCCGCGCGCGCCTCCGCCGCTTGCCCGAGCGCGACCAGGGCCGTGCCGAGATTGCCGTGGGCGAAATCGAGATCCGGCGCCAGCCGGATCGCCTGGCGATAGGCCGCCACGGCCTCCTCGAGCCGGCCGAGGTCGTACAGCGCGGCGCCGAGATTGCCGTGCGCGGTCGCGAGGCCGGGCTTGAGGCGGATGGCCTCGCGCTGCAAGCGGACGGCTTCGTCCGGCCTGCCGAGGTCGCACAGCGCGGTGCCGAGGTTGGAAACGGCTTCGGCATAATCCGGCTTGAGCCGGATCGCTTCGCGATAGGCGGCTGCTGCCTCCTCGAACCTGCCGCGCTCGTGCAGCAGGGCGCCGAGATACACATGATTGAGGGCGATGCTGGGACTGGCGCGGACCGCCTGGCGAAAGGCCTCGATCGCCTCGTCGAACTTGCCCTGCGTGCGCAGCACCGTCCCGAGTTTCAGGAGCGGGTCGGCGACGTCCGGAGCCTCGCCGGATGTCCGCCCAAGCTTCGCGTTGGCCCGACGCTGATGACGGTTCATGCGCCCGTGTCCGACAGGGGCTGACGGATCCACGAGCACGCCCGCAATTGTGCCCGTGGTTGCCGCCCCCGGCGACCAAAGATGGCGCAGGCGTAAGTTCCCTCGGAAAAATTAAGATTTAATTAACCGCGTGCGCCGCGCGAGCCCATGGAATCGCGCCGTCATGCCCGCGAATGCGGGCATCCACGTCTTTCTTGCTTGCGGCAAAGACGTGGATGGCCGGGACAAGGCCCGGCCATGACGTCGGCTTGATTTAACGTCGCGAACCTCTCGCTCTCAGCAGTACTAAAAAGTTTAACCTGTTCTGCGTAAAGAAGATCGCTGAAGAAGATTGCACCCGATCTATACCCCGGAATTGACCCAGCGCTCGCAGATTGCCGAGAGACGATATCAGCTAATTGTCACAGATCAGTGGCACCTTTACTTCATTGAGAATGCTTTCCAAGGGCGGCATTTTTTCTCCCACCTATTTTGCCTTCTCATCTGGTGCTAGACAGTGCCCACCATTACTAAGATCGTAATTTTCTCCATTTCCCTCAATAATCCATGGAGTTTTGAACTCTATAAAATGCGGCCTTGATCCAAAAAGGCGTGTGCTAAAAACATCCACGTCACGTGTTATTAGATACGACTCGATGAACGTTTTTATTTCCTCTATCTCGCTCCCACTGAACGACCTGTAAATAAACGAGTGTCGCCCCAATGCGCCAAAATCGCCGAGGATAAGTCCATAATCTGATCCGTTCTTGTCCCATACAGGGCGAGCATTAAACCACCACTCCGCTGTCGCTACCTTGAGAACGAAGAAATGTAAGAGCTTTTTGCGATCTCGAGAGACCGCACGATATTCGATCGTCGCATCTTTTAGGAGGTTAGCCAGATCATCCATGTCATCGTCTCCTGCAGCGCGACCTGTACAGGTAGCCGCCTGCCCAGCAAGCGTAACCCGGATGGAGCGCCAGCGAAATCCGGGGACGGACCATCCCGGATTTCGGCGCTGGGCGCCTCAATCCGGGCTACGCTTGCTAAAATGCATCTCAGCTTTGAATCGACCAAATTATGCCGATAACGACAAGCACTGGTCCCAACACGACAAGAAAGATCTGGATAATCGCAAAAAGTTCGAGTCGGGCCAACCGTTCATAAAAGATCCTCCGCGCCCCGCGAGGATACCCGTGATTGCTTGCATCCCTTGATGCGTAACTCCGTAGCCACAAGCCATAACAGCAAGCGTAGCCCGGATTGAGCGCCAGCGAAATCCGGGGACGGACCGTCCCGGATTCCGGCGCTGCGCGCCTCAATCCGAGCTATGCCTGCTCGCTCCGCTCCCCGGCTTGCCTGCCCGGCACCGTGAGGGCATGATGTCGCCATCATGAGCGCACGAACGCAAATCACGATCGACCCGGAGCTGCAGCGGCGCGCGCATGCCAGGGCTGCCGAGCTCGGCATATCGTTCGCCGAATATGTACGCCGGCTGCTGGCGAGCGACCTCGGCGAGCCGAGACCGAGAGCGGACATCGCGGCGATATTCGATCTGGGAGCGTCGCGCGAGCCGACCGACGTCGCGCGCGACAAGCACAAGATGCTCGACGAGGCAGCATGGGAAGAGCACGCGCGCGAGACGCGCGCGAAGCCGCGGCGCGGCGTAATGGAGTATTGATCTGTCATCGGCCCTCTCCCCGATCTGGCGCGATCGCATTTATGCTTTTTATGATTCCAAGGCCAATCAAATACAACAGCAAACAAATAAGCGAGAAAATGAACACTACCGTTTCGGCGTCTCCCAGATTTTTCTGCGCAAACGACCATGGCGGGCCGTTTCGCATCAACCAGATCTGATAAGTCAGAACTGTCAAATACCAGATAATTATAAGTGAAAAGAAAAATGAAAATAACTTACGATGAATGACAAACACAACAGCTGCGGGAACAAACATAATCCAAATATGAGATGATCCATACTGTCCTAAAACCGTTTTCGTAATATACTGGTCTTCCGCCGTAGCGATACAAATCATGCACAGTAAGCAGATATTTATTATCAGCGTGGCGCGTCCACCCATAAGGTCCATGAACTCGTGGCGCTGGCGCGCCAGAATTTCGCTATTTGATGCGTCGCTTTTTGGATCTTCGCTCACGGGCTTTGCCTTTTCGCTGCTGATCGCACAAGCAAGCGTAGCCCGGATTGAGCGCGAGCGAAATCCGGGGATGGGCCGTCCCGGATTTCGGCGCTGCGCGCCTCAATCCGGGCTACGCCTGATCAATGCAGCGTAAACGTCAAATCTTCCGCAGCGGATTCGTCAGCGCCAGGAAAAACCCCGCCGTCGTGAACGCCGCGATGGTGAGGAAGGCGGCGCGGAAGGCCTCGGCGATGTCGCCCTGGATGGCGGCGCGCTGCGCGGGCGCGAGCGTGGGCCCGAGGCCGGGGGCGTGCTGCACCATCGAGGCGAACGTGCGCGCGGCGTCCGGGTTCTTGAACGCCAGCACCGCGAACAGCACGGTCGCCACGATGGCGGTGCCGAATCCGGCGCCGATCGAGCGCGAGAACTGCACCGAGGCGGCGGCCTCGCCGAGCCGGCGCGGGCCGGACGCGGACTGCACCGTGACCTGCACGACGCCCATGACGGTGCCGAAGAACAGCCCGTTGAACAGCATCAGCACGGCGAGCGCCGTGACGCCGAGCGCGCCCGCCCAGAAGGCGAGGATCAGATGCGTGAGCGTGACCAGCACGAGGCCGTAGATCGGAAACACCATGGTGCGCCCGGTCTTGCTCACGAGCCGCCCGATGATCAGCGAGCCGGTGCCGATGCCGATGGTGAGCGGCACCAGGAGCACGCCGGTCTCCGACGGCGACATGCCGCGCACGACCTGCAGGTAGACCGGCAGGAAGGTGATCAGCGAGACCAGCGAGGCGCCGTGGAACGCCGCCATCGCGTCGCTGTGCCAGATCGCCGGCTGCCGCAGCAGGCTGATCGGGATGAGCGGGGAGGGGGCGCGCAGCTCCTGGCGAATGAGCAGCACGAGCGCGACGATGCCGATCGCGAACAGGCCGCCGGCGAGCGGCACCGCGGCGAGGTTGACGCGCTGGGTCTGCTCGAGCGCCAGCAGCACCGCGGTGACGAAGGTGGTGAACAGGATCAGCCCGAGCGGATCGGGCCGCCAGGCGATGCGGTCAACCGTTTTGGTCGGCAGGCGGAAGGTGAGCGCGACCGCGATCAGGCCGATCGGCACGTTGATCAGGAAGATCGAGCGCCAGCCGAAATGCTCCGTGAGCCAGCCGCCGGCGACCGGCCCGAACGAGTTGGCGCACACCGCGATGGCGGCGAGATAGCCTTGATAACGGGCGCGCTCGCGCGGCGGGATCGCCTCGCCGATCAGCGCCTGCGACAGCGTCATCAGGCCGCCGCCGCCGAGGCCCTGCAGGATGCGGGCGAGCGAGAGCAGCTCGATCGTCGGGGCGAGCGCGCACAGGAGCGAGGCGACGATGAACACGGCGAGCGCCACATACATGAGCTTGCGCCGGCCGAACGCGTCGCCGAGGCTGCCGTAGATCGCCGCCGCCACCGTCGAGGCGATCAGATAGGAGACCACCACCCAGGAGGCGCGCTCGACATTGCCCATGGCGGCCGCGATCGCCGGCAGCGCGGTCGCCACGATGGTCTGGTCGACCACCGCGAGAAACATCGGCAGCATGATCGAGGGGAAGACCGTGAGGAACGCCGGCTTCGGCGCGGCGGCCGGCACGATCGCGGTGCCGGTGGTCGGAGCACCCGCGGCCGGAGTGCTGCCTGCTGCCGACGCTTTCGGTTCTTCGGACGCTTTCTGCAATGACTTCGGTCCCTGATCGCGCAGGTCTTATCAATGCGCCATCAGGACCGGCAAGCCGGCATTTGCCAGGATGTGACGCGTGGCTCCGCCGAACATCATCTGCCGCAATCGGCTCTGTGTATAGGCGCCCTTCACCAGCAGGTCGCAGCCCTCTTTGGTCGCGTATTGGAGCGTGGCCTCGCCCGTCGCCTCGCCCGTCCGGCGCGGGCCGGGCTTCACCATCAACGCCTTCGCCTTGACGCCGTTGCGGCGCAGATGCACCGCGGCGTCCTCGGCCGAGGGCCCGGGCGTCGTGCCGCCCTCGACCTC
>DATBZM010000072.1:0-4460 GCA_036513175.1 Xanthobacteraceae bacterium
CTATGATTCCGCGGGTGTCGCGACCCTGGAGCACGGGACGCTGACGCGCCGGCGCGCCGAGGGCAAGCTGCGCAACCTCGAGACGCGGCTCGCCAAGGAGCCGCTCGGCGGCACCATCGGCATCGGCCACACCCGCTGGGCGACGCATGGCGGCCCGAACGAGAACAATGCCCATCCGCACGCGACCGATCGGGTCGCGGTCGTGCACAATGGCATCATCGAGAACTTCAGCGAGCTGCGCGAGGAGTTGACCGCCGAGGGCGCAACATTCTCGACCGAGACCGACACCGAAGTCATCGCCCACCTGGTCACGAGCGAGCTCAAGAAGGGCAAAAAGCCCGCTGACGCGGTCGCGGCCGCGCTTCCGCGGCTGCGCGGCGCCTTCGCGCTCGCGTTCCTGTTCGAGGGCGAGGAGAACCTCCTGGTCGGCGCCCGGCACGGCCCGCCGCTCGCCGTCGGCTACGGCGACGGCGAGATGTTCCTCGGCTCCGACGCGATCGCGCTGGCGCCTTTCGCCGATTCCATCAGCTATCTCGAGGACGGCGACTGGGTGGTGGTGCGGCGCGAGGGCGCCGATATGCGCGACGCGGCCGGCCATGCGGTGACGCGGCCCGTGCACAAGCTGATCGCCAGCGCCGGCCTGATCGACAAGGGCAACCACCGCCATTTCATGGCGAAGGAGATCCACGAGCAGCCGGAAGTCGTGGGCCACACGCTCGCTCATTACATCGACATGGCGGCCGGGCGGATCAAGCTGCCGATGGAGCTGCCCTTCAATTTCAAGACGATCAAGCGCATGGCGATTTCGGCCTGCGGCACCGCCTACTACGCCGGACTGATCGGCAGGTACTGGTTCGAGCGCTTCGCGCGGCTGCCGGTGGAAATCGACGTCGCCTCGGAATTCCGCTACCGCGAGGCGCCGCTCGACCCGGGCAATCTCGCGCTGTTCGTCTCCCAGTCGGGCGAGACCGCCGACACGCTGGCGACGCTGCGCTACGCGCGCGAGCACAAGCAGTACATCGCCTCGATCGTCAACGTGCCGAACGCGACGATCGCGCGCGAGAGCGACGTCGTGATGCCGACGCTCGCGGGTCCCGAGGTGGGCGTTGCGTCCACCAAGGCGTTCACCTGCCAGCTCGCGACGCTGGCGTGCCTCGCGATCGCGGCGGGGCGCGCCCGTGGCGTGCTCTCCGCAGACGACGAGCACAAGCTCGTGCAGGCGCTGATCGAGGTGCCGCGACACATGACCGAGGCGCTCGCGCTCGAGCCCGCGATCGAGGCGCTCGCGCGCGACCTCGCGAAGGTGCGCGACGTGCTCTATCTCGGCCGCGGCACGAGCTATCCGCTCGCGCTCGAAGGCGCGCTCAAGCTCAAGGAAATCTCGTATATCCATGCCGAGGGCTACGCGGCGGGCGAGCTCAAGCACGGGCCGATCGCGCTGATCGACGAGACCATGCCGGTGGTCGTGATCGCGCCGTATGACCGCGTGTTCGAGAAGACGGTGTCGAACATGCAGGAAGTGGCGGCGCGCGGCGGCCGCATCATCCTGCTGACCGACCCGCAGGGCGCGCGCGCCGCGACCGTGAAGTCGCTCGCCACCCTGACGATGCCGGAGATGCCCGCGACCGTGACGCCGCTTGTCTACGCGATCCCGGTGCAGCTGCTCGCCTACCACACGGCCGTCATCATGGGCACCGACGTCGACCAGCCGCGCAATCTCGCCAAGTCGGTGACGGTCGAATAGGGCGGCGCCGCCAACTGGCGAACTGCCACAATCTTCCACTATATTCGGGTGTGACTCGATATTTTGAGCTTGGGGTCGCGCGCGCCGGCGCGTCGCCCGCAACCGCGAGATCGATCGCGCATGACGCTCACCGAACCCGCGCCCGAGCCGACGCCGCTCATTCCGGCGCCCGAGCCGACACATCAGCGCGGCGCCGCCTACCGCCTGCGCACTTACTTCCTCACCGGCCTTGTCGTCGCCGGGCCGCTCGCCATCACGGTCTACCTCACGTGGTCGTTCGTGACCTGGGTGGACGACCTGGTGCGGCCGTTCATCCCGGTCGCGTACCGGCCCGAGACGTACTTGCCGTGGCGGGTTCCCGGCACCGGCCTCGTGGTCGCGTTCTTCGCCATCACGCTGCTCGGCTTCCTCACCGCGAACCTGGTCGGCCGCACGCTGGTGGAAGCGGGTGAGACATTGCTCGACCGCATGCCGCTGGTGCGCTCGATCTACAAGGGCCTCAAGCAGGTGTTCGAGACGCTCTTTTCCGAGGGCGGATCGAGCTTCCGCAAGGTCGGCCTGGTCGAGTTCCCGGCGCCCGGCATGTGGTCGCTGGTGTTCCTGTCGCAGCCGCCGGGCGGCGAGATCACGGTGCGGCTGCCGCTGCAGGACGAATACGTCTCGGCCTTCATGCCGTGCACGCCCAACCCGACGACGGGCTTCTTCTTCTTCGTGCCGCGCCGCGAGGTGATCGAGCTCGACATCAAGGTCGAGGCGGCCGCCAAGCTGATCATGACGGCCGGCCTGATCCAGCCGAACGGCGGGCCGGAAACGCAGAAGAAGCTGCAGGCGATGGCGGAGACGGCGCGCGCCGCGCAGGAGATGCGCAAGGAGCCGGAGACGGCCACGACGGATTCGTAAGGTGGGCAAAGCGAAGCGTGCCCACCGTCGAGCGCGCGTGGGCACGGCGCGTTTCGCGCCTTTACCCACCCTACGTTATCCCGCTCTTAGCAGCCTGATCGCTTCATCGCGCTCGAACAGATAGAGCAGCACCCGCAGCGCCTCGCCGCGATCGCTCTCGAGCTCCGGATCGCGGTTCAGCATCAGCGCGGCATCGTCGCGCGCGGTCTGCAGGAGCTCGCGATGCGTCTCGATGCGGGCGACGCGGAAGCCGGGCTCGCCGCTCTGGCGGGTGCCGAGCACGTCGCCTTCGCCGCGCAGCTTGAGGTCTTCCTCGGCGATGCGGAAGCCGTCCTCGGTCTCGCGCATGATGGCAAGCCGCGCCTTGGCGGTGGCGCCGAGCGGCGCGCGGTAGAGAAGCAGGCAGGTCGAGCGCTCGGCGCCGCGGCCGATGCGGCCGCGCAGCTGGTGCAGCTGGGCGAGGCCGAAGCGCTCGGCATGCTCGATCACCATCACGGTCGCGGCCGGCACGTCGACGCCGACCTCGATCACGGTGGTGGCGACCAGGAGCCGGGTCTCGCCCGCCGCAAAGCTCGCCATGGCGCGGTCCTTGTCGGAGCCCTTCATCTGCCCGTGCACGAGCCCGACCAGCTCGCCGAAGCGCTCCTGCAATGACGTGAAGCGATCCTGCGCGGCGGCGAGGTCGCTGGTCTCGGACTCCTCGACGAGCGGACAGACCCAGTAGACGCGCCGCCCCTCGTCGAGCGCGCGGCCGACCCCCGCGACCACCTCGTTGATGCGGCCGAGCGGGATGGTGCGGGTATCGATCGGCTGGCGGCCGGCGGGCTTTTCCCGCAGCTCCGACACATCCATGTCGCCGAAGAAGGTGAGCACCAGGGTGCGCGGGATCGGCGTTGCGGTCATCACCAGCATGTCGACCGCCTCGCCCTTGGCGGCGAGGGCGAGGCGCTGGTGCACGCCGAAGCGGTGCTGCTCGTCGACGACCGCGAGCGCGAGGTCGTGGAAGTCGACGCCTTCCTGGAAGAGCGCGTGGGTGCCGACCAGGAGATCGATCTCGCCGGCGGCAAGGCGCGCCAGGATGTCGTTGCGCGGGGCGCCGCGCTCGCGGCCGGTGAGCAGCGCGACGCGCAGGCCAACAGCCTCGGCGAGCGGCGCGATGGTGGCGAGATGCTGACGCGCGAGGATCTCGGTCGGCGCCATCAGGGCGGCCTGGCGGCCGGCCTCGATCACGATCGCTGACGCGAGCAGGGCGACGACCGTCTTGCCGGAGCCGACGTCCCCCTGCAGCAGGCGCAACATGCGATGCGGCGCCGCGAGATCCTCGGCGACATCGGCGACCGCGCGTTCCTGCGAGGGGGTGAGCCGATAGGGCAGGGCCGCGATGATTTTCTCGCGCAGCCGGCCATCGCCGGCGGTACGGCGGCCGCTGAGGCGGCGCAGATGCGCGCGGGTGAGCGCGAGCGCGAGCTGGCCGGCCAGCAGCTCGTCATAGGCAAGGCGCGACCAGGCGGGCGAATTGGGCAAAATGTCGTCCAGGGTTTCGGGGCGATGCAGGCGGCGCAAGGCGTCGGTGAAGCCGGGGAATTTCGCCTTCGCCAGATAGGCTGGGTCCTGCCACTCAGGCAGTGCCGGCAGCCTGTCGAGCGCGCCCTCGATGGCGCGGCGCAGCTGGTTAGCAAACAGGCCTTCGGTGAGCGGGTAGGTGGGCTCGATCAGTGGCAGCTTGGCGAGCCCGGCCTCGTCGACCACGCGGTCGGGATGCACCATCTGCAGCATGCCGTCGTAGAGCGCGGTCATGCCCGAGATGTAGCGGCGC
>DATBZM010000073.1:0-14246 GCA_036513175.1 Xanthobacteraceae bacterium
GGGCGCGCTCGACCTCGGCGCGTTTCGCCACCAGCGCGGTTTCGCAGGCGCGCAGGTCGTTCCACAGGCGCTCGATCGCGTCGGCCTCACGCTCGATGCCCCCGAAGGCGTCGAGCAGCCGCCGATGGGTCGCGGCGTCGACCAGGGCGCGCTCGTCGTGCTGCCCGTGGATCTCGACCAGCGCGCTGCCGAGCAGCTTCAAGGTCTGCACGCTCACCGGCTGGTCGTTGACGAAGGCGCGCGTGCGGCCGTCGGCGAGCTGCACCCGGCGCAGGATCAATTCGTCCTCGGCCGCGATGTCGTTGGCGGCGAGGAGGGCGCGCGCCGGATGATCCGTCGTGACGTCGAATGACGCCGTCACCTGTCCCTGCTCCGCGCCCTGGCGCACGAGCGAGGCGTCGCCGCGGGCGCCAAGCGCAAGCGCGAACGCATCGAGCAGGATCGACTTGCCGGCGCCGGTCTCGCCGGTGAGCACGGCGAGCCCGGCGGCAAAGTCGATGTCGAGGCGATCGATCAGGACGATGTCGCGGATCGAGAGACGGGTCAGCATGGCAAGCCCGCTTGCGCAATTCAGGCGGCAAAGCTTAAGGGATTCGCCGCGCGGCGTCTTGCGTTTCCGTCGTTGCCGCCGCGCTCCCCCAAGGCCGCGTGGCGCGGAATTTCTAGCCGGACGTCTTGGAATCCGACAGCAGCGCGCCCACGCCGAACTTCTTGAACGCCTTGCTCATCCAGGAGCCTTCGTCTTCCTTCGGCTCGGCGCCGCCGGACTTCACCAGTCGATAGGCGTCCTTGTACCACGGACTATCGGGGAAATTGTGCCCGAGCACGGCCGCCGCGGTCTGCGCCTCGGTGCCGATGCCGAGTGCCATGTAGCATTCGGTGAGGCGCTCCAGCGCCTCCTCGACGTGGCGGGTGCGCTGATATTGGGTGACCACCACCTTGAAGCGGTTGATCGCGCCGATGAAATCCTTCTGCTTGAGGTACCAGCGGCCGATGTCCATTTCCTTGGCGGCAAGCTGGTCGCGTCCGACCTCGATCTTCTTGCGCGCGCTTTCGGCATATTCGGTGTTGGGGAACTTGCGGGTGACCTCCTCGAGCGCCGCGATCGCGCGCTCGGTGCGCTGCTGGTCGCGCGAGACGTCGGGAATCTGGTCGAAATAGGAGGCGCCGATCAGGTATTGCGCGTAGGCAGCGTCGGCGCTGCCCGGATGCAGCGTGATGTAGCGCTTGGCCGCGTTGATCGATTCATCGTACTGGCCGGCCGAATAGTAGGCAAAGGCCGACATGATCAGCGATTTGCGCGCCCATTCCGAATAGGGATGCTGGCGATCGACTTCCTCGAATTTCTTGGCCGAGCCTTTGAAATCCTGCTTTTCGTTCATCAAATACAGGCCTTCATTATAAAGGCGGTCGGCCGGCTCGTCGGGCAGGATCGGGTCCTTGTCGCCGAAGAAGCTGTTCCACATGCTGCAGCCGCCGAGCAGCGCCAGCACCGGCACGAGCAGCAGGAGGCGGGTGAAAATTCCCCGCCGGCCCCGACCAGGCGTCGTGGTTGAAGAACAAAGCGGCATTGGCGCCAACAAACCCCCGTGACTCGCTCGAACTGTCCCCGTCGACATGCCGGGTCGACATGGTGGCAAGCCGGCCAATCCCCCGGCCGGCCGAGAAAACCGCAGTCAGGCCAAGCGTATATGCCGACAATCGGCCTGGAATGTGGCGGAATGGTTAAGCGTCCCCAACCGGCGCGCGGCCGCCGTCGAGGCTCAGGGCACGTCCGGCGCAGCCAGTCCGGCCGTCATGTCGGCATGGCCGCGCGGCCGGCGCACCGCCGGGGCCTCGACCAGGCGCCAGGCGGTCGGATCGGCCATCAGGGCGGACACCACGGCGTGGTTGAGCTTATGGCCGCCGCGCACCGAGCGGTAGGCGCCGAGCAAGGGCGCGCCCGCAAGCGCGAGATCGCCGACCGCGTCGAGCGCCTTGTGGCGCACGAACTCGTCGGCAAAGCGCAAGCCGTCCTGGTTGAGGATGCGGTTGTCGGTGACGACCAGCGTATTGTCGAAGGTCGCGCCGAGCGCGTAGCCGGCGCCCCACAGCTTGGCCACGTCGCGCATGAAGCCGAAGGTGCGCGCGCGGGCGATCTCGCGGCGGAAGCTCGCCGGATCGAGGTCGAGGGCGAGCGCCTGGTGGCCGATCAGCGGATTGTCGAACTCGATCTCGATCTCGAGGCGGAAGCCGCGCGCGTGCGGCCGCAATTCGCCGAGCGAGGCGTCACGCACCACGCGCACAGGCTTGAGCACCTCGATGAAGCGGCGCGGCGCCGGCAGCGTGACGACGCCGGCCTGGTCGATCGCGGCGACGAAGGGCTCGGCGCTGCCGTCCATGATCGGCACTTCCGGGCCGTCGATCTCGACCACGGCATTGTCGACACCGAGGCCGGCGAGCGCCGCCAGCACGTGCTCGGCGGTCGAGCACAGTGGCCCGCTCCGGTCGCCGAGGACGGTGGCGAATTCGGTCGCCGTCACGGCGCGCACATCGGCGCGGATCTCGCAATCGGGACGGTCGTCGAGGCCAGTACGCAGGAAAACGATGCCGGTGTCGGCATCGGCCGGGTGCAGCGTGAGTGTCGCGGGCAAGCCGGAATGGACGCCGATGCCAGCCACCGACGCATCGACGCGCAATGTCGTCTGCTTGCCGACTTTCATGCTACCGTCCCACTCGAATTGCCGCCGCCCGGATGCGGCACGCAACCAATCCCCCGAGGGTCTTCGGCGGGTCGCCATTTCGCCACGAATTGCGGAAAACTGGCCGTTACCGGCCACGCATTCCCCCGCGCAATTTGCCTGCCGAAATCCCCCTGTACGGCAAGAACCTTAGACAGGCGGGGGGAAAAGGCCAACTCACGGTTTTTTACCGACTGTTACCTTTTCTTGTCTCATTTTGTCCCATTTTGACCCAGTTTCCGCCCACATTCCGACGCGCTCCAACAGCCTTCAACCAACCGTCAGATGACGCAAGGTGTCAGGTCGGCCGGAGGACACCCCCGGGTCGGCGCCCTGCACATCCAAACTGATCAGCATAAGCTATGGGAATCATGAACTTATGTGATTTGCGCGGGGCCGCGGCTGCGCGCAAACGGCAAGGGCCCCGGCCGGGTTGGCCGGGGCCCGATGTCGATGGCAAGCCTGCCGCTCAGTTCGCCTGGCGGCGGAGGAACGCCGGGATCTCCAATTGATCGTCGTCGCTTGGATTGCCCGGGTTATGCACAGCCGGTAGCGGCCGTCCGTGCTGGTCAAGGCCCTGCGGGGTACCCCGCTTTGCATATTCCGATACCGGTTCCTGACGGGCTTCCATTGGCCGCGGCTGAGTCGGCCGCGGAATCGGCCGCTCCGGCAGCGGCGGCATCTGTACCCGCGCCGGCTGCCGCTCAGCCAACGGTTCATGGTGTTCCTCGCGCCGGCCGAGACCGACCGCGGCGAGGCGCTTGAGCAGCGATCGCGGCTTTTCGGCTTCCGCTTCGGCGGCTTCCGCCGGCTGCCCCTGGCTGGCACGCATCGCGTTCTGCGCATGGGGCGGGAATTCATCGATGCGCGGCATGCGCGGGGGCCGGTTCGCCATCGGCTCCGGCCGCGGCGGAATGAACACTTTCGGCATCGCGGGTTCCGCCGGCGCCGGAGCCGCATGCGCAGGTGCCGGCTCCAGCAGCGTCGGCATCGGCGCCATCGGCTTGATCGTCACGCCTTCGAGCGCCTCGGCGACCGCGGCGGTTGCGGCCGTTTCGGCGAGTGTCGGCGCCGCCGGCTGCGGTTGCGCCAGCGTCCGCGCCTCGGGGCGCTGGACCCGTTCCTGCATGCGCTGGGTGTCGGCGCGCAGCCGCTGCGTCAATTCGGCGATGCGCGACTCGTGGTTGGCGACCGCGGCCTTCTGCTGCGACTCGTTGAGCTGGCGCGTTCCCGCCACCTCGTCGACGCCGGTCGCCACCACCGACACGCGGATCACGCCATCCAGGCTCTCGTCGAAGGTCGCACCGACGATGATGTTGGCTTCGGCGTCGACCTCCTCGCGGATGCGGGTCGCGGCCTCGTCGACCTCGTAGAGCGTGAGGTCCTTGCCGCCCGTGATGGAGATCAGGAGCCCGCGCGCGCCCCGCATCGACACGTCGTCGATCAGCGGGTTGGAGATCGCGGCCTCGGCGGCGCGCAGCGCGCGCTTCTCGCCGTTCGCCTCGCCGGTGCCCATCATCGCCTTGCCCATTTCCTGCATGACGGTGCGCACGTCGGCGAAATCAAGGTTGATCAGACCCTCTTTGACCATCAGGTCGGTGATGCAGGCGACGCCGGAATAGAGCACCTGGTCGGCCATCGCGAAGGCGGCCGCAAAGGTCGTCTTCTCGTTCGCCACGCGAAAGAGGTTCTGGTTCGGGATGATAATGAGGGTGTCGACCACCTTCTGCAGCTCGGCGATGCCGGCTTCGGCACACTGCATGCGCTTGACCCCCTCGAAGTGGAAGGGCTTCGTCACCACCCCGACCGTCAGGATGCCGAGGTCGCGCGCCACCTTGGCGACGACGGGCGTCGCGCCGGTGCCGGTGCCGCCGCCCATGCCGGCGGTGACGAACACCATGTGCGCGCCGGAGAGATGATCGCGGATCTCGTCCATCACCTCCTCGGCGGCGGCGCGGCCGACGTCGGGACGTGCGCCGGCGCCGAGCCCCTGGGTGACCTCGACGCCCATCTGGATGATGCGCTCGGCCTTGGAGAGCGTGAGCGCCTGGGCGTCGGTGTTGGCGACGACGAAGTCGACCCCCTGCAGGCCCGCCGCGATCATGTTGTTGACCGCGTTGCCGCCGGCGCCGCCGACGCCGAACACCGTGATGCGCGGCTTGAGTTCCCGGATGTCGGGTATTTTCAGGTTGATGCTCATGGTTGCCTCTTGCTTGCGCAGGCCGTGGCCCACGGGTCGTGCCGGTGCGCCCCCGGCCGATGGATCGAATGCGTGGAAGCTCTTCGGATCATCAGAAGCTCTCGCGAAGCCATCGTCCGACCCGGGCGATGTAGCCGCCGGTCCCCGTCATGAGATGCCGCGTTTTCCGCGGTTCGAAGTGTTCGAGATGCGCCGCTTGCGGATAGACCAGGAGGCCGGCCGCGACCGCGAAGGCCGCGCCCTTGGCGTCCTCCGGCAGGCCGCTGATGCCGAGCGGCCGGCCGATTCGTACCGGGCGCGCGAGAATGCGGGCGGCGAGCTCGGGCAGGCCGGTGAGCTGGCTCGCCCCGCCCGTGAGCACGACGCGCGAGCGCGGCTCGGCCGCGAACGGCGAATTGGCGAGCCGGTCGCGCACCATTTCGAGGATCTCTTCCACCCGCGGCTTGATGATGCGCGTGAGGCTCGCCCGTGACACGAACTGAGGCGGATCGCGCTCATCGACGCCGACGGTCGGCACCGTGATCATGTCTCGCTCATCCAGCCCACCCGCCAGCACACTGCCATAAAGCGTTTTGATTCGCTCAGCATCGTAGATGCTGGTGGAGAGGCCGCGCGCGAGATCCATGGTCACGTGGAACCCGCCGAGCGCGAATCCGTCCGCATGGATGAAGCGGCCGGACGAGAGCACCGCCATGGTGGTGGTACCGGCGCCCATGTCGACCACCGCCGAGCCATGATCCGCCTCGTCGTCGGCGAGCGCCGCGAGCCCCGCCGCATAGGGGCTCGCCGCCATCGCCTCGACGGCGAGATGCGAGCGCTCGACCGTGAGCATCAGGTTGCGCACCGCCGCCCCGTCGGCCGTCACGATATGCATGTCGACGCCGAAGCGGCGCGCCAGCATTCCGCGCGGGTCGCGGATGCCGCGCGCGTCGTCGAGCGCAAAGCCGATCGGCAGGGAATGCAGCACGACGCGGCCCTGGCGCAAGGAACGCCGGCTGCCGGCCGCGAGAACGCGCCCGATCTCGGAATCGGATACCGTCGAGCCGTTGACGTCGACTTCGGCGGCGAAGAGCTCGCTCGTGAGCCGGCCGGCCGAAACCGACAGGATCACGGCCTCGATCTGGCGGCGCGCCGAACGCTCGGCGAGATCGACCGCGTGGCGGACCGCCTCCTCGGCCTCGACCAGGTCGACGACGTTGCCCGCCTTCATGCCGCGCGCACCGGTGTGGGAGAAGCCGATCACCTCGACCGAGTGGGTGCGGCGGCGCAGCACCTCCTGCGGCGCATGCGGGGTGAGCTTCGCGATCAGGCAGGCGATCTTGCTGGTGCCGATGTCGAGCGCGGCGACGAACGCGCTGCGCTTGGGCGACACCGGCTTCATCTTGGGGGTAAGGCCGTAATGGAGGGGGTTCATGGCGATCCCCCCGACGCTGCCGCGTAGCCCGGATGAAGCGCAGCGAAATCCGGGAACGGCGTCCCCGCATTCCGCGAAGCCTGTCCTTGGGCTTGCCGAAGGCAAGACCCGAGGGCTCCATGCGGGCTACGAATGCCGTGGGGGCCGCTCATGCGCTGCTCCCCTTCTTCGGCTTCTTCGGCTTGAGCGCCTCCTCGCGCGCGGCGGCCGCGGCGTCGGAGAGCCGCACCGTCACGCGATCGGGCAGGCGCAGATCGACCGCAAGGATGTCGCGGGTGAGCAGCTTCTTGTCGCGGTCGAGCGCGACCAGCCGGTCGAGCGCCGCTGCGACGTCGCCGTCCGGCAGATCGACGTCGATGCCGTTCTTGAGCCGCAGGTTCCAGCGCCGCTCCGACACCAGGATCGCGGCGCGCATCTGGTTACGGATGTCCGGGTAGCGGTCGATCAGCGCGAGGAATTCCCTGGCGCGCGGGGCGGCGCCGATGCCGACGAACAGCGGCAGCCCGACGAAGCGGCGCGACAGATACGGCTCGAGCACGGTGCCGTCGTCGGCGATCACGCCGATGCGGCCGTCCTTCTGCCACAGCGCGAAGGCGGCGCGTTCGGTGATCGCGATCTCCAGGCGGTCGGGGTAGAGCTTTTGCACCGTCGCGTCCGCGATCCACGGATTGGTCTTGAGCTTGGCGCGCGCGTCCGCGACGTCGAGAAACAGCAGCGAGGAATGGCCCGTCACGCCGGCGATGGCAAAGATCTCCTCGCGGCTCAGATGCTTGTTGCCGGTGAGGGCGACGCTCGTGATGTTGAAGCCGACCGCATCGGCGACGGCATCGCGAGCCTGGTGAAATGCATCGATCGCCTCCGGCATGTGGCCGCCGCGGACGATGCCCAGCACCATGGCGCCGAGGACGAGCAGCAACGAGGCGGCGACGCCCACGCCGCGCGGCGGGCGGTAGGCATCGAGCCGCCCGGCACGCGCGTTGAGACGGCGCGCCAGCGCGCCGATCCTGCCGGCCGCTGCCGGCGGAACGCGACGCGCGGACGCGCCGGCGCGGCGCGCCGCGCGCGCCCGCCGAGCCGACCCCGATGCCCCCGGGCGCGCAGGCCCGCTCATCGGTTCAGCGAGGCATCCTCCACCATCCATCGAACCAGCTCTTCGAACGGGATACCCGCGAACGCCGCGAGTTCCGGGACCAGCGAAGTCTCGGTCATTCCGGGCTGGGTGTTGACCTCAAGGCAAACCAATCCTTGCGTCCCCTCCATGCGATCGTCGTAACGGAAATCCGCACGACTGACGCCCCGACACCCGAGCGCACGATGCGCCAGGACAGCGAGTCTTCGGGCCTCTTGGTAAACATTTGGTTTAATTGGCGCCGGCAGCAGGTGTTTTGATCCTCCCGGGGCATACTTTGATTCGTAATCGTAAAAATGCACGGTCGGCACGATCTCGATCACGCCGAGGGCTCCATCTCCCATCACCGCGCAGGTGAGTTCCTTGCCGGCGATGAAGCGCTCGACCAGCACCTCCTCGCCATACGGCCAGTCCGGGCGGGTCAACTCCTGCGGCGGATGCGTGTGCTCCTCGGTGACGATGAACACGCCGACGCTCGAGCCTTCGGCGACCGGCTTGATCACATAGGGCCGCTCCAGCGCATGCGCGCGCGCCGCCGCGAGCCGGCTGATCAAGACGCCCTCCGGCACCGGCACCCCGGCGTCGCGCAGCACCACCTTGGCGCGGTCCTTCTGCATCGCCAGCGCCGAGGCGAGCACGCCGGAGTGGGTGTAGGGGATGGCGAGGATCTCGAGCATTCCCTGGATCGAGCCGTCCTCGCCCGGCCGCCCATGCAGCAGGTTGAGGGCGACGTCGGGCTTTGCCGCCTTGAGCGCCTCGGCGACATCGCGATCGACATCGATGCGGGTGACTTTGTATCCCTGACGTTCCAGCGCATCGGCGCAGGCCGTGCCGGAGCGCAGCGACACCTCGCGCTCGGCCGACCAGCCGCCCATGAGGACTGCGATGTGTTGCGACATATTTGTGGCACCCTTGGCTCGACCAATCGGCCGGCACCATACAGGCATTTGACCTTTAGCGATGGGTCGAGCGGCGAGCGCCGCCCGTCGCGTATGCGCCGTCGCGCTGCTCCGCATGTCGATGGCGTGCGGTCCTGGAGCCCTGCTTGCGCTGCATTGGAAGAGGAACAGGCGACGTCCGCGAGAGCGAAACGATCAAATCGGCAGCCAAAAGCTGCCGTACGATGCGCCGATGCGGTCGTGCTCGCTGGCAGGACGATGGCCAATGCCGCTCACCCGCCATAGTATGCAACCTGGATGCAACCTGCGCCGCACGGAGCGACCCATGGGATTGCTGGATGCGCCCCAAAACCTGACCCCGATGATGCCGCCCGACCGGCTCAAGGTTGGGATCGTCGATCAGCGCGAGCAATTCGCCGCGCTAACCAGCAACACACCGGTCAACCAAGCGGCGCGCGACGCATTCATCGACAGCAAGCTTTTGATCGCGCATACACACCCGTCCGTCGATCTGGCGGCACGCGATCTCGCCGTCGCTTCGGTCAGGAAGAGTCTTGCCGGGCCGTCGAGGCCCACGAGGCCCGTTCCCGGCGGTGTGGGATACGGGATGTTCTACACCCCCGCATACAAGACTGCGTGGGGCCAAGGCACGGCGATATGCTTCGATATCGTATGTCCGACGCCGCCGGGTGGGAATGTCAACACTTGGCTTTACCTCACGGCCACCAATCGCTCCACTATGGGCGTCGAAGCCCTCATCTCCTACAACGGGCAGAACGATACACATTTTCTCGTGTTCGACTGGGCGCGTACTGCCGCTGATCACTGGCAGACTGATATCCCGCTGTCGGGTCTTGCCAACTACCTGCGGAGCGAAAGCGCGCACGGTCATCCCTATCAAGTCATGACCGTGTGGAACATGACCTTTGTGGCCAGCCCCGTAACTTGGCGCAATCAAGTTTTGCTGTACAACAATGCCGGAAACACGTGGGACCTTGTCTATCAATACGACTATCCGGCGACCGACGCGCAGCAGAAATCAGGGTTCGTCGGTTCATGGGCCCCGATCGTCGAGACCTTCCAATCGTCCTACAACCAGACCAATCCAATGGGCGCGTTGGAAATCATGCTGTCGAGCGCCGATGCCTCCGGGAACTGGGGAGTTGGGCGCTCCTGAGCGCGTCGAATTCCAACGTCAACACCGACAACGTGGGCTTCAATTTGAGCTTCCTCGATCCCAACTACGCATTCGTGGTAGTCAGTTGAAAGCACCTGTCCTGGGAGATGAAGACATGCCCATCGACGTTCCCCCAGCGCCCCCTCGTTTCGAGCAGGACGGCGTCAGCGAACGGCATGAGAAGGCTCCGATCGTCGACAAACGCGGGGAGTTCGCGCGCAAGACACCGCAAACGGCCGACGATGCGACGCGCGCTCGGGAATTCATTGACGGAAAGATCGAGATGATCCGCCGCGATCCGAACATGTCGCAAGCGGAGAAGGACAAGGCGATAAGAGAGTTGGAATCAAAGCGCTGATCGCGGCAAGCCCCCCGATAGGTTCATCGCGGCGCAGTCGCGTGCGGCACGCCGATGCGCTTGATCTCCCATTCCAACTCGACGCCGCTCGTCTCGCGCACCCGCCGCCGCACCTCTTCGCCGAGCGCCTCGATGTCCGCCGCGGTCGCGCTGCCGCGGTTGATGAGGAAATTACAGTGCATCTCCGACACCTGCGCGTCGCCGATGACGAGGCCGCGGCAGCCGGCGGCGTCGATGAGCTGCCAGGCCTTCCGGCCGGGCGGGTTCTTGAAGGTCGAGCCGCCGGTGCGGCTCTTGATCGGCTGCGTCGCCTCGCGCGAGGAGGTGATCTTGTCCATCTCGGCCGCGATCGCGGCGGCATCGCCGGGCCGGCCCGCAAACCGCGCCTGGGTGAAGATCACGTCCCCGGGCGCGCCGCAATGGCGGTAGCTGTAGTGCATCTCGGCGTTGGCGAGGACGCGCACCTTGCCGGCACGGTCGACGCCGCGCGCCTCGATCAGGATGTCCTTGGTCTCGCCCCCATAGGCACCGCCGTTCATGCGCAGCGCGCCGCCGATCGCGCCCGGAATGCCGCGCAGGAAGGCAAGTCCCGCAATGCCCGCCTCCTGCGCCGCCTTGGCGACGCGCACGTCGGGCACCGCCGCGCCGGCGCGCACGCGCGAGCCCGCTTCGATCGCGATGTCATTGAATCCGCGCCCGAGCCGGATCACCACACCGCTGACGCCGCCGTCGCGCACGATCAGGTTCGAGCCGAGGCCAATGACGGTGACGGGGATGTCGGATGGAAGAGCGCCGAGGAAATAGGCGAGGTCCTCTTCATCCTCGGGCATGAACAGCGCCTGGGCAGGGCCGCCGACGCGAAACCAGGTCAGCTCGGCGAGCGATTGGTTGGCGAGCAGACGCCCGCGCAGCGCCGGCATCGCGGATTTGAGTGAGGCCGTGATGTCGGGAAAGGGCATGCGATCACCGCGAGCACGGTCGGTCCCCTCCCCCGCGCCTGTCCGCCGGAGCGCGGAGCGCAACGGCGGATGCGGAGGAGGGTAAGGGAGGGGGCAAGTCGCCGCCCGCGCATGCGCAAGCGGCGCCCCCTCTCCCCCTCTCCCCCGCAAGCGCGGGAGTGGGCCCGTAGGTGTTTGTGGCGGGCGCTGTCTCCATCACTTGCCAGCCGCCAATTCGCCCGGAAGCGCGTAGGCCCATTGCGTGATCGAGCCGGCGCCGAGAAACACCACGTAGTCGCCCGGATGCGCCAGGCCGCGCACGATGCCGGCGAGGTCGGCGGGCGCGTCGAGCGGCACCACATGGCGATGCCCGCGCGCGCGCATGCCGGCGACGAGGGAGTCGCGGTCGGCGCCGGCGATCGGCGCCTCGCCCGCCGGATAGACCGGGGCGACGATCACCGTGTCGGCATCGTTGAAGCAGGCGGAGAACTCGTCGAACAGCGATTGCAGCCGGGTGTAGCGATGCGGCTGCATCACGGCGATCACCTGGCCGCAAGTCGACTCGCGCGCCGCCTTGAGCACGGCGGCGATCTCGACCGGATGGTGGCCGTAGTCGTCGATCACGATCACGCCGTTCCACTCGCCGGTCTTGGTGAAGCGCCGCTTGACGCCGCCGAAACCGGCAAGCGCCTTGCGGATCACGTCGTCGGCGACGCCGAGCTCGTGCGCGACCGCGATCGCGGCCGTGGCGTTGAGCGCGTTGTGCCGCCCGGGCATCGGCAGCGCGAGATCCGCGATGGTGTGCACGTCGGCGCCGGTGCGGTCGCGAAACACGACGGAGAACCGCGAGCGGCCGTTGGCGTGGTCGAGAGCGCTCAAGCGCGCATCGGCCTGCGGATTTTCCCCATAGGTGACGACGCGGCGATCGGTGATGCGGCCGACCAGCTGCTGCACCACCGGATGATCGGTGCACATCACCGCAAAGCCGTAGAACGGCACGTTCTCGACGAAGGTCTGGAAGGCGGCCTGCACCGCCTCGAATGTGTGGAAGTGGTCGAGATGCTCGGGATCGACATTGGTGACGATCGCGATGTCGGCGGGAAGCTTGAGGAACGTGCCGTCGGACTCGTCGGCCTCGACCACCATCCAATCGCCGAGGCCGAGCCGCGCATTGGTGCCGTAGGCGTTGATGATGCCGCCATTGATCACGGTCGGGTCGAAATGGCCGGCGTCGAGCAGGGTTGCGACCATCGACGTGGTCGTGGTCTTGCCGTGCGTGCCCGCGATCGCGACACAGCTCTTGAGCCGCATCAGCTCGGCGAGCATCTCGGCGCGCCGCACCACTGCCCGGCGCTGCGCGCGCGCCGCAACCAGCTCCGGATTGTCGCGCTTGATCGCCGAGGAGACGACCAGCACGTCGGCGCCGTCGATATTGTCCGCCTTGTGCCCGATCGCGACCTTGATGCCGATGTCGCGCAGCCGCTTCACGTTGGCGCTGTCGGCCACGTCCGATCCCGTCACCGTGTAGCCGAGGTTCGCCAGCACCTCGGCGATGCCGCTCATGCCGATGCCGCCGATGCCGACGAAATGGATCGGACCGATGTCGCGCGGCAGCTTCATGTCAGGCTCACCCTCTCCCCTTTGAGCATGATCCCGAAAAAGCCTGCCCTCGACATGATCGGGGGTGGGCACCGGTTTTCGGAATAGATCATGCTCCACCAATAAGTCCGGCGACCCGCAGCACCAGCTCGGCGAGCCGGTCGGCGGCGTCGGGCGCGCCGGCCGCGCGGGCGCGTTGCGCCATGATCGCCAGGCGGTCGGGCTCGACCACGATGCGGGCGATCTCGGACGCGAGCTTGTCGGGCGTAAACGCCGTCTGGTCAATCCTGATCGCGCCGCCCGCCTGCTCGAGCACGGCCGCATTGGCGCGCTGGTCCTGGTCGAGGGCGTGCGGCAGCGGCACCAGGATGGCGGGGCGGCCGATGGCGGCGAGCTCCGCGACCGTCGAGGCGCCCGAGCGGCTCACCACCAGGTGGCTCTGCGCGATGCGCCCCGGGAGATCGGCAAAGAACGGCGCGATCTCGGCGGCGGTGCCGAGCCGCGCATAGGTCGCGCGCACGCGCTCGATATCCTCGGGCCGCGCCTGCTGGGTGACGTTGAGATGGGCGCGCACCGCGACGGGCAGAAGCTCCACCGCGGCCGGCACGATGTCGGCCATGATGCGCGCGCCCTGGCTGCCGCCGAATACGAGCAGGTTGATTACCCCCGGCCGTCCGGGCGGCACGTACAGAACCTTGGCGGCCTCGATCACCGCCGGCCGCACCGGATTGCCGGTATGCGTCGCCTTGGCGGCGAGTGCCGGCTCGCGCGCGAGCGCGCCCGGAAAGCTCGTCGCAATCGCGCGCACGCGCGAGCTCAACAACCGGTTGGCCCGGCCCATCACGCCGTTCTGCTCGTGGATCAGCGTCGGGATGCGCCGCCAGGCGGCCGCGAGCACAGGCGGGATGGTCGGATAGCCGCCGAAGCCGACGACGGCAGCGGGGTTCAGCCGGCCGAACAGCAGGAAGGCGCGCAACGTCCCGTGCGCGAGGCTAAGGCCCGTGCGCGCAAGCGAGACCGGGTCGCGGCCGCGCACGGTCGCGCTCGGAATGATGTGAGTGTGCCGCGCCGGAAATTCCTTGCCGTAGAGGGCGGCGCGCTCGTCGGTCGCGAGATCGACCGCGACGCTGCGCTTGGCGAGCGCGACCGCAAGCGCCTCGGCCGGAAACAGATGCCCGCCCGTCCCGCCGGCCGCGACGACGACGAGCGGAAGGTTTCCCGATGGCCTGCCCGCCGTGTCCGCCATCAGGCCGGGCTCGCGGCGAGCACCGGCGCCTCGGCGCTCGCGGTCAGCTCGGCGCGCGGGCGCTCGCGGGTCAGCGCGAGCAGCATGCCCATGCCGTAGGCGAGCGAGATGATCGAGGAGCCGCCATAGGAGATGAACGGCAGCGTCATGCCTTTCGCCGGGATCAGCGAGACATTGACCGCCATGTTGATGGCCGATTGGGCGCCGAACAGGATCGCAAGGCCGGCGGTGGCAAAGCGCGCGAACGGGTCATCGCTCTTCATCGCGCGGGTGAGCGCGCGCATCACGATGAAGCAGAAGAACGCGAGCAGGATGAGGCAGAGCACGATGCCGAACTCCTCGGCCGCGACCGCAAAGACGAAATCCGCATGCGCGTCGGGCAGATATTGCTTGACCGTCCCCTCGCCCGGCCCGCGGCCGAACCAGCCGCCGTGGCGGAAGGCGTCGATCGCGGTGTCGATCTGGAAGGTATCGCCCGAGCCCGGGTCGAGGAAGCGCTGAATCCTCCGCATCACATACGGCACCGTGAAATAGGCGCCGGCAAGGCCGGCCGCCGCGGTGCCGGC
>DATBZM010000074.1:0-13410 GCA_036513175.1 Xanthobacteraceae bacterium
CATCCTGACCTTCTCCCCCTAAAGGGGGAGAAGGAGCGCACGCGCCGTGCTCACCTAACATGCGATGGGCCACTTGGGAGGATCGCGAAATGAACAGACGACGTGTCCTCGCCGCCGGCGCCGCGTTCGCAGCCGTGCGCGCCCTGCCGGCGCGCGCGCAAGCCTATCCGGCGCGGCCGGTGCGCCTCGTCGTCGGGTTCGCCCCGGGCGGCTCGACCGACATCACGGCCCGCATCATCGGGCAATGGCTGTCGGCGCGGCTGGGGCAGTCGATCGTCATCGAGAACCGGCCCGGCGCCGGCACCAACATCGCGACCGAGACCGTCGTGAAGGCGGCGCCCGACGGCTACACGCTGGTGATGATCGGCGTGTCGAGCACCATCAACGCGACGCTCTACGACAAGCTGCCGTTCGTCTTCCTCCGCGACATCGCGCCGGTCGCCGGCATCGAGCGGCAGACGCAGATCGTGCTCGCGCATCCGTCGCTGCCGGCAAAAACCATCCCCGAGCTGATCGCGCTCGCCAAGGCCAATCCTGGCAAGATCACCATGGCGTCGGCCGGCATCGGCTCGATCGGTCACCTCGCCGGCGAGCTGCTCAAGACGATGGCCGGCATCGACCTCGTGCACGTGCCGTATCGCGGCGCCGCGCCGGCCCTGACCGACCTGCTCGGCGGGCAAGTGCAGACGTCGATCACCGGGCTCGCGGGATCGCTCGCGCAAGTGAGGAGCGGGAAGCTGCGCGCGCTCGCCGTCACGGCGGCGACGCGCTCGGCGATCCTGCCCGACGTTCCCTCGGTCGGCGAGTTCGTGGCGGGCTACGAGGCGAGCGACTGGTTCGGCATCGGTGCGCCGCGAGCGACGCCGCCGACAATCGTCGACCGGCTCAACCACGAGATCGCCGCGGCGCTCGCCGACCCCGACGTCATCGCCCGTTTTGCCGCGCTCGGCGGCACGCCACTGGTGCTGACGCCGGCCGCGTTCGCCAAGCTCCTCGCCGACGAGACGGAGAAGTGGGGAAAGGTCGTGCGCGCAGCGAACATCAAGCCGGAATAGGCCGGTGTCGTCGTCAGAGATGCTGGCGCGCTTTGCCTCAGCGCCTCGTCTTTCATCGTGTTCCACGTCGTGGCCCGGCGAGAGCACGGGTTTTCGCCTGCGCTGTCGCGGATGGCGCCCGGTCACCCCAGGTGATAGCTTGATCGCCAAAGAGCAAATGCCAAACGCAAAGCCGGAGGAAGCCATGAACACCAACCTGCACATCCTGATGAACTGGCAGAAGCAGGGTTCGGACTGGAAGCTCCTGTCGCGCCCGTCGACGAAGTTGTGAGGGGACGGACTGTCCATGATTGGGCGTCGCGAATTCGTGCTCGGCACAGCCGCTGCTGGCGTGCTGATGCAACCGCGCTTCAGCTACGCCAAGGCATCACAGCCGGCGACCAACCTCAATTTCGACGTCCCGACGGGCGCGTGCGATTGCCACACGCATATCCATGGCGATCCGGCCAGGTTTCCGTGGTTTGCGGGGCGCACCTACACACCCGAGACCGCGCTGCCGGAAGAAATGACCGAGCTGCACAAGGCGCTGAGAATTCAGCGCGTGGTGATCGTGACGCCAAGCGTGTACGGCCCCGATAATTCCGCGACGATCTATGGCATGGCGGCGCGCGGCAAGGACGCGCGCGGGGTGGCGGTGATCGACGACAAGACCACCGAGGCTGAACTGGATCGGCTCGTGTCGCTCGGCTTCAAGGGCATACGCCTGAACCTCTCGACTGCCGGCATCAACGATCCCAAAGTCGCGACCGAGCGCTTCCTCGCCGCTGCTGCGCGCCTGAAGAGCCGCAACTGGCATATCCAGCTCAACACGACACTGCCGGTGATCGCCGCGATGAAAGACGCACTAGCCGCGTCGCCGGTGACCCTGGTGTTCGATCACTTCGGCAATGCGAAGGAGGAGCTTGGGGTGGCGCAGCCCGGCTTCTCCGATCTGGCGAGCCTCGTGAAATCCGGCAAGGCCTATGTCAAGATCTCGGTCACCGCGGGCCCGCGCGAGAACTACAGCTATTTCACGCCGCTCGCCCGGTTGCTGATCGATGCCAACGTCGACCGCATCCTGTGGGGCACCAACTGGCCACACCCGAATTCGGTGGACGGCAGCACCTCGAAGGTGACACCGCTGTGGCAAGTCGACGACGGGCTTGTGTTCAATCTCCTGCCCACCTGGGCGCCGGACGCTGCGGTGCGCAAGAAGATCCTCGTAGACAATCCGGCGCGGCTCTACGAATTCTAGTTGCGTGGCGTCCGTCATAGGGAATGCGGCGCGCCGCACATCCGCACCATATTCTAAGACGTGGCGGAGAGGACCTCATGAGACGCGCACTCATCGCTTCCGCGATCCTGCTCGCCGCCGTGTCGGGCACGCGGGCGCACGCCGATACCGGAACCGCTGTTGCCGCATCGTTAAGCCAGGCTGACAGGACGCTGGTCGCGAAGAGCTGCAAATGCAGTTGGTCGCAGCGTAACAACGATCCGAATTCGGGGTTGTGGGTATGTACTGTCCCGCCCGGCTGCCCGATTACACCCGTCCGTCGCCCACCGCGATATTCCGTCTATCGTCTGCCTCTCAGGTAGTCACCCGCCGCCGTGGCAAGAAGGCTCGCGAGGTTGGCCGAGGCGACTCCGCGCGCGGCCGAAGCAAGCGGCTCATCCTTCCGCTTTCGGTCTTCGGGCTACGGCGGACAAGCCGAGCCGAACGCCAGGGCGGCGGTGTCGGCGATGACAGCATTTGCTTCACCGCGACAGAATGCGCCGCCGCCATGGCATCCGCTGCTGGAACTCCGCGATATCGCGATCGAGCTCAGCCAGCAGGTCCTTCCAATACTCCGACTCCTTGGCCAACCGCATCAGAAGGGGGCGAGCCTCGGCTGCGGTGGCGAGCGCACGTTCGGTTTCCGGCTTCTTTAAGCAGGCCTCGTACAAGGCGAGATAAAACGCGGCGACAATCTCTTGACACGCGGTATCCTCAGGCGCCAAAGCGGCCAGTTTTTGCGCCATCGGCAAACCGGCCCGCAACTCCCGCAATGCGCCGTCCGCATCGCCCTCATCTCGTCGTCCGGTGCAGCGAGTGCGGGTCGCATAAACGCCGGCAGCCCTCGTCCGCGAGTTGATACGGACAGGCGCTGCGGATATATCAGGGCCAAGTGAACTCGCCAATGATCTCGCTGCTAAGGCGGACACACTCTCTGCATGTCGATGCGTTTTTACCCACGATCAAGTCGCATAAATCGAAAACGCCGCGCCCGCAATTGGAGCAAATGCAGGTCCTGGCAAAGGGGTGCAGCGGGTCGCCGTCGAAAATACGGATCGCGAGGTCTGATTCATGCGCCGTCAGCCGAGCCGCGAGACCATGACGGTGTTCGACGCCGCGAAGCGCTACCGCACTGAGGGATGCCCCGCGATCGTGGTGGCCTCGCGGCTCGGCTGATGTCTCTTCGCGCGACTGGGCCGCCAAGGGCACAAAACTGCTCGGCGTGCGCGTCGTCATCGCCGCAAGCGGCGCCGTAAATCGGCTTGCCATTCCACGGACTTGGCTCCAATACTTGATCCGTCGACCCGAGATGCCACCCAAGGATCATGGCGGATATCTTCATCAGCTATGCGCGCGGCGACCGCGAATGCGCCCGGGTTCTCGCCCAGAGCCTGGAGCAGCGCGGGTGGACCGTGTGGTGGGACCGCGAGGTGCACGCCGGCGAGGATTTCGAGGAGGTCATCGAACGCGAGATCGACAACGCCCGCGCGACCATCGTGCTGTGGTCCGAGTCATCCGTCAAATCGCGTTTCGTCAAGGCGGAGGCGACGCGGGCGCTCGGATTGAACAAGCTGCTGCCGGTCCGCATCGACAATGCGCCGTTGCCGCTGCGCTTCACCAATATCCATACGACCGACCTGTCCGCATGGCTTGCACCCTCGAAAAGCGGCGGACGCATCCGCGGCAGCTCAGAGGCCGCCCGCAATGCCGCCGAGCTTCTGGTCAGGGATTTGAAGCATCATTTCGCCGTGCGGCCATCCGTCGAGCCGGAGGATGCGACCGAAGGCGCCGACGATCGGCCGCCCGAGCCGCGGCAGCAGCCCACGGCGCGGGCCCCGGCGAACGAATTCCGCTGGGACGAGCGGCAGCATGGCAAGACCTTCGACACGTTCGGAATCGTCGAGGACGACGACTGGGTCGTCGTCAAGATGCCGCCGCAGCTGCGTGACGATGTCGGCGGGACCAGAACCGTGGTCAAGAAGGGCCTGGTGGCCCCGAAGCCTACCTGAGCCCGGCGCGCGGCTCACGAGACGCGGGCGACGCGCGCCAGCGTCTCGAGCGTGTTTTGCAGGTCCCCCAGCACGGTCTGCGTCCAGCTCTCGGCACTCTGCACCAGCTCGATGTTCTTGCGGATCGCCGCCGGCAGCGCCGCGAAGAATCGCGCCGTCGATGCATTCGCCTGCTGGTCGAGGTCCGGCTTCGCGGCCGCGGTCACCGTGCGGTCGCGGGTCGCGCGCACGATCATTTCCACCCAGTCGGAAACCCGCTCGATCACGCCGGGCCCGAAATCGACCTTGTTGCCGAGCTCCCTGAGCACGAGCTCGAAGGTCGTCCCGCCGGTCGCGCAGCACGCCTCGATCGCCACCTCGACGAGCCCGTGGATATTGAGCCTCCGCTTGAGCAGATCCATGACTTGGTGATGCGCGGCGCCGGAAATCTGCCGGTCGAGGGCGGTGAGCTCGTCCCGGTTCGCCGTGATCCATTCGCGCACCCGCGTCTCCAGCGCCGGGCGCACCGCCTCCACCTGCGGGTCCTTGAGCATGTCCTGGATGACGCCCTTGATCCGCTCCTGGTGCTCCTTGAGGCTCGCCGTCGAGCCGCGCGAGAGGGCGCGGGCGATCTCGGCAAGCAGCTTCCTGACCTTTTCCAGGAACCCCGCGAGCCAGCCGGCGGCGGTCGGATGGGGCGGCCGGCTCATGGCGGCCCGCTCGAGCGACTGCGTAAAGATGCGACGGATGTCCGCCTGGAGCCTGAGGTCCGCGCCCATCCGGTCGGCGAGGCGCACCGAGAGCGATTGCAGCAGGTCCTCGTGGATCGCCGCGAGCGGCTGCGCCAGCTCCTCGCGACAGGCCGCAAGATCGCCGGCGAGCTTGCGGGTATAGCTTCCGATGCTGTAGGCGCGCGCGAGCCCGCGCGCGATCGTCAGCTCCGGCTTCTCGTCGTAGAGAACCGCGTCTTCCGACCGCTCGCGAAACAGGTCATGCGCGCAGATCTCGTCCTGGAACCATTTCCAATTGGAGCTTCCGCCGGTCAGGATCGCAATCGCCCTGTCGCCGACCGCAAGCTTCGCGATCCCCTCGTCGATCAGCATCCGGCCCCATGCTTCGAGGTTGACGGGCTGCCCGTTGCGCAGCGCCTGGGCGAAGCGATGCTCCTCGGGCCGCGTCTCTTCCTTGGCCTTGTCGATCCATTCGCGGGCGATGTCGGACGCGCGGTAGTTGCGTATGCGTTCGAAGAATTCGCCGTTGCGCGCGATCTTGAATCGCCCGAGGTCGACGTTTCCGACCGACACCGGCGACGAATGCACCCACGCCTCCTCCAGCCCGTTGGCGGCGAGGTTGCGGGAGAATTTCTCCTTGATCTCGCGGCAGGTCAGGCCGACCAGGATCGCGCGGTCGGTGGTCTCGGTGGCCAGCCGCTCGACGTCGGCGCCGTGTCCGGCCGTCTGCGCGATCTCCAGCAGCCATTGGTAGAACAGGTCGTCGAACAGCCGGCCGCCGTAGAGCGTCGAGCCCCAGGAATCCTGGCGCGCGTATTCGAGGCGGCCGGCGCGCAGGACCGTCATGTCGAAGGTGCCGGCCCCCCAGTCGAACACCACGATGTCGTTGTGGAAGTCCTGCGCCTTGAGCCGCGTCCCGAGAAAATGAAACGTCGCCCCGACCGGCTCCGGCAGCGCGAAGGCCGGGGGAAACTTCGCCTGCTCCAGGAGCCGCAACAAGGTCTCGGCGCCGCTGTCGACCCACGCGACCGGGCAGCCGACCACGAGGACCGCATCGCCCGAGAGGCGGCTGATCTGCTGCGATATTCCCCGGGCGGCGCGGATCGCCTCGAGGAAGATGCGCGCCGCCTCGCGGTCGGCCTCGGACTGATGGATGTGGGGCTTGAAGTTGGCGAAGAATTCCAGCGGGCTCGGCTCCGCCGACCCAACCATCAGGAGGTTCTGCTCCTCGGCCTTTTGTCCGAGATAGATGCGGCCGCCGCGGCTGTTGTCGCGCAGGAAGCAGCTCGCGATCCGGTCGTATCCGTCGATCGTGACCTCGACGACGGGCGGATTGATCGATCCGGTCTGCGCCAGCGTGACGGCGGTCTTCGACGTTCCGAAGTCGAGACCAAAGGCGAAGTTGGGCATCGGACGATTCCTCAGGATTTGCGCACGACGACGCCCTTTTGAACGATCCTGGTCGCGCCGTTCTCGACGATCGCCTGCGGCGGAATCTTGACGCGCACGAGATCGCCGGGCTCGACGATGCCGAAGGTCTCGAATTCCCGGGCGTGGCGCGGCGTCCAGCTGAAATCGGGCCACGCGGGCGGCTCGCCGGCGGAAGCCGCGCCCCGTGCTGCGCTGGGCAGGCCGAGCTCCTGCTCGACCACGCGCAGAATCTCCTCGCCGGTGTCGCCGCGGCCGCGGTGCGCCAGGATGACGGCGCGCACCTGGTCGAGCTGCCTGGCGGATCGCTCGCTGCCTGTGTCGCCGAGCACGAGGCCGGACGCCAATGCGGTCCAGATCGCCGAATCGACGAGCAGCTGGCGCTCGAGCGCCGCGGCGGCCGCCGCGTGGTCGCTCGCCGGCGCCGGCGCATCGCTCGGCGCGAACGCGCGAACGAGCCACACCGCAAGCGCCGCCGCGACGGCGAGCAGCGCGCTCCACCATGGCGCCGGCCCGGCGAGCCATCGCCCCGCAAGGCCGGCAGCGCCGAGCAAGAGCACCGCAATCGCGATTCCACCGCGCGGGCCGCGCTTCGTCCGTCGGCCGGCCCGCGCCGGTATCGCGACTGCCAGCGCGCCAATCGCGGCCCCGAATGCGCCGACGATCGCGGCGAGCACGCTCGTCTGCGCGCCATCGCGGGCCGGCGCCGGAGGTTGCGGTTTCGCGTCCGGTGCCGGAGCGGTTGGTGCCGGCGCGCTCGGCGTCGCCGCGGCGTGCGCGTCGGCTTTGGGCAGGGGATTTGGCGGCGCCGACGGCGGACTGGGCGGTGCGGAAGGCGCGGGCGCCGCCGTGTCGCCGACCGGTGCCTGCGCCGCGATGTGCGACGTCGCCGGCGGGGACGCGGCGGACGACACGCGCACGCCGTGGATCGCCAGCGCCGACAGGACCAGCAACGCCGCACCGGCGCCCAGCGCCGCACCAAGCGCCGCGCGCACCGCGCCGGACCAGCGGCCCGCTTGTCCGGGCGCCCCCGGGCCGGGCACCGCCGGCAGATCGCCGAGGGTGGCGAATTCGCCAAGCTGCCGCAGGATGTGCGCTTTTGCGCCTGCGTTCAAAGCCTCGACGATCGCCGCGGCTTTACCGGTGACGAAATCGTGGGCGAGCTTGCGCCGGCTCGATGCGATCTCCTCGGCGATCGCGTTTCGGGCCGCCGGGCGGTCCTTGGCGCCTTTCAGCCAGAGCTTGAAGGCGGCCAAGTTGCTTTGCCGCAGGTCGCGCAAAGCCGCGGCGAATGTCTGCTCCGCGTCCTGCAATTCGCTCATCCCGCAAGCGCCCCCCAATCGCGCCGTGCAAGCAGGTGGCCTGGCAATGCGGGCTCGATCCCGCGCGGGACTTTTTTGCCGACGTCCTTCTGCCCTCGATCTTACGCATGGGCGGCAAACGAACACAACATGCGGTCGCGAGCATGCGGTCCCGCGCAACAGCCGGTACGGCTTGGAGACTCGTCCTTGTGGTGAGTCTTTCATTGCGTTGAGTTTCGGCCGCGGGCTCTTCGCGGCTATTGCGCAGGCCCTTTGCACGGGTAGATTGTGGACGCTGGTGCAAAGGGGGATCAACATGCGAACGCTTGCATGTGTCGCGGGATTGACCGCTTGCCTCGCTGCCGCGGGCCTGGCGCCGGCTTTCGCCGACGACGAGCTTTCGCGCAAGACCGAGGATCGCCTCGCGCATCTTCCGCATCCGGCCTCGCGGTTGGGCATCGACGATATCCAAAAGCTGAGGACGCGGCTGGCGGTGTGCTGGGACGTTCCCGCGGAGCTCCGCAATAGGTCCGAGGCCACGGTCACGATCCGGATCAGCCTCAACGTCGACGGATCGCTCGCGGTGCCGCCGGTCGTCACCAATCACAGCCAGCATCCGCTGTTCGCCAAGGCGGCCGAGAGCGCGATCCGGGCCGTGCGCAAGTGCGCGCCGTTCACCTTTCTGCCGACCGCGGCGTACGACCAGTGGAAGATCATCGAGGTGAATTTCGATCCGCACGAGATGATGCGGTAGATGCGGTAGCGCATATCCGGCGAAGGCCGCTCTTCCCGCCGCCGCGGGCCCGGCCTATCGTTTCGCGCAAGGGTCCGCCGTGGGGGAGCGCCGCATGGAACTGTCCTACACGCAGAATCTCGAGGACTACCATCTGTCGCTCGCGTTCGCGGGGCAGGCGAGCGGAACTTACATCGACGTCGGCGCCGGGCATCCGGTGGCCGACAACGTGTCGTTCTGGTTTTACGAGCGCGGCTGGAGCGGCATCGTGGTCGAGCCGCAGCCGGATCTCGCGGCGCTGTACAAGCAGCTGCGGCCGCGCGACCGCGTGGTGCGCGGGCTCATCGGGCGTGAAAGCGGCGAGATCGACTTTTACCGGGTCGACCGGCTGCACGGGTTCTCGACCACTGTGCGCGAGCATGCCGAGAAGGCGACGAAATTCGGGGTCGGCTACGCGACGTTGCGCATGCCGGTCGTCACGCTGGCCGAGCTGTGCGCGACGCATGGGTTGAGCGCGATCGACTTTCTCAAGGTCGACGTCGAGGGCGGCGAGGCGGATGTCCTCCTCGGCAACGACTGGACGCGCTTCCGCCCCAAGATGATCGTGATCGAGGCGGTCGCGCCCGGCTCGGGCGAGCCCGCCTGGGAGGCGTGGGAGCCGTTCCTGCTGGCGCAGGGCTACCGCTTCACGCTGTTCGACACCCTCAACCGCTTCTATGTGGCGGACGAGCATCCCGACATCCTGGCGCGGGCGCCGCGCGAGCGCGCGCCCTGGGATTCGGCGCGCCACATGTACGAGATCGGCCGCGCGCCCGAGAATGCGCGCCATCCCGACCATGCGCTGGCGCGCGATCTCGCCCGCGGCTTGTGGGCGATGCTGCCCTATCTCGATCCCGAGCTGGTGAAGACGTTGCTCGCCCGCGCGCGCCATGTCAGCGATCCGGCCGGGCTCGACGCGCTCACCGCGACCATCGGGACGGAAGCATTTCGGACCTCGCTCGGGCGCATCGCTTGCGGCTATGATGGCGGGCAGGTCGTCGACGAGTGAAACAGCCGGCCGCCATGAGGAGACCATCCATGCGCAGCTTCGCCCGCATCGTGCTCATCGCCTTCGTTTGCCTCGCGGCCGCGCACACGCCGGCGGTCGCGGACGACGCCGGCAAGCTGGTCGGCCTGTGGCACGAGTACAGCCCGAGCGACAACCTGGTGAACTTCCTGGCCGACGGCCGCGTCGTGATGTACCTGCGCAAGGGCGAGGTCGGCGATCTGCACACGCTCGAGGGCAAATGGAGCGTCGCCGCCAACGGCGACCTGACGGTGACGTTCGCGGCGATGGGCAAGTCGGTCACGCAGACGACCAAGCTCTCCTTCGACGGCGAGGAGATGATCCTCACCGACGAGAAGGGCGAGCTGACGAAGCACCGGCGATATACCGGGCCGCTGCCGGCGTGGACGCAGTGGTAGGGATAGGAAGCGGCGAATGGCGAATAGTGAGTAGCGAATAGCGAGTAGAAGCGAACTATTCGCCATTCGCTATTCGCCATGAGAGAATCCACCGCCGGTCATTCCTTGCGGCGATTGTCGCCCTCGATCTCATAGCGCGCTCGCAGCTCTTTCGCCTTCTCGGCGCGGCCGAGCGCATCGAGCGCGTCGGCGGTGACGCGGGCGGAGTCCTTGGTCCAGTTGTGGTGCGGGCCGCCGGTTGCCTCGTGTGCCGCGAGCGCGCGTTCGGCCGCGCAGAGCGCCTCCGACGGGCGCCCGCTATCGAGAAGCACGCGCGCGTGGTTGCTGCGAAAACGCTCGGTGAGCGCGTGGCTCGAGCCGAGCGCCTTTTCGCCAATCGCGACGGCCCTGCGAGCGAGCGGCTCAGCTTCGCGTGCCTGGCCGATACCGTTCAGCAGGCGAGCGAGGTTACTGAGATCGATTGCCGTATCGGGATGCTCAGGGCCGAGCACCTTCTCGTCTATCGTCAACGCACGCTCCAAGAGCGGCCGCGCCGCCGCCAGATCGCCCTGGGCCTGAAGCAGGAAGGCGAGATTGTTGAGGCTCGTCGCCGTGTCGGGATGCTCGCGGCCGAGCACCTTCTCGCGGATCGCCAGCGCGCGCTCCTTAAGCGGGCGTGACCCCGCAAGGTCGCCCTGGGCCTCGAGCACGACGGCCAAATTGTTGAGGCTCATCGCCGTGTCGGGATGCTCGGGGCCGAGCACCTTCTCTTTGATCGTCAGCGCACGCTCGGCGAGCGACCGCGCCCCCGCAAGGTCGCCCTGGTCCCGCAGCAATGCAGCGAGATTGGCAAGGTTCGCCGCCGTTTCGGGATGCTCAGGGCCACGCACCTTCTCTTTGATCGTCAGCGCACGCTCGGCGAGCGGCCGCGCGCCCGCAAGGTCGCCCTGGGCCTTCAGCAGGAGGGCGAGATTGGCGAGGCTCGTTGCCGTTTCGGGATGTTCGGGGCCGGGCACCTTCTCGTTGATTGCCAGCGCGCGTTCGAAGAACGACCTGCTCTCCGCATAGGCCGCCAACGCGTGCTGCCGGTACTGTCCAACGAAAAGGAGCAAATCAGCGGCGCGGCTCTCAGCCCCCGATGGGATGCTGTCGCCGGCGGTCAAAGCGAGCGCGAGCGCATCGAGCCGGCGAGCGCGTGGCCAAGTTGCCGGATCGCGCCAGACGTCGGGCGGGTAGACGGCCGCCACAGCCCCGATCAAGCCGGCCCGCATCGCATCCCGTGCTTCGTCGGCGGGTCGCGCGGCCGCCACCTGTCTGATCAGGCGGTGCAGGCGGATGCAGTCGGTGGCGATCTCCGCGGCGCGCTCGTCGACGATCATCTCGCGATCGACCAGCGCGAAGGCGCGCAGCGCCGCTATCGCTTCGATCAGGCCGTCATCTTCGAGCGCCGTCGCAAGCGGCTCGCCCAATTTCTCGCGCGCCTCCGAGAACAGATAGAGCGGGATCGGCTCGGGGGCGAGCAGTGCGGCCTGCACGATCAGCGGCTCGGCAGCGGGATGCAGATGCGCCGCCTTCTCGATCGCTAGCGCAAAGGTCTTCGCCACCGTGAGGCCATCGTGATACTCGGCGGCCGCGTGGCGCGTGTCGTCGAGGAATTTCGCCGGCGCAGCATCGAAGCGCGCCCGGTAGTCGGCGAGCGACATGTCAAGCCGCTCGCAATAGGCCGCCGCCTGCTCGTGCGCCAATGGCAATCCGCCTAGCGCCTCCGACAATGATTCTGCGGCGGCGCGCTCGGCGACGCGGCCGGTACGCGCGATCAGGTAGTCGGCGCCGATCTCCTTCGGCCACAGCCGGATCTCGACCGGCTGCGCCACCCCGCGCCACGCATGCGCGTTCGAGGTGACCAGCACGCGCGCTGCGCCGCCGCGCGGCAGATAAGCCCGCAAGGGCTCGGCGTCGACCGCATTGTCGTAGATGAGCAGGACGCCGGCGCCTTCGAGCCGCACTCGCTCCATCACGGCGGCGAGCGCGGGCTCCTCCCTCTCGTCCGCCGCCACCCATTTGAGCCGCACCCCGAGGCCGACCAGATCAGCCCGCATGGTCGACTCGGTCTGCGCCCTGATCCACCAAGTCGCGCGATAGTCGCCGCGGTGGCGTTCCGCATAGGCCGCCGCAAGCGTCGTCTTGCCGACGCCGCGCAAGCCATGCAGCGCCGTGATCGCCACCCGGCCCTCGTAGCGGGCTAGTGCCGTTTCGATCGCGGCGAGCGAATCCGCGCGGCCGAGAAAATGCTCCGGCACTCGGATCGGAATGTTGGAGACCGCGAACGCCTCGCCCGGATAGGCGATCGGCGCCGCCGTCGCGGGCGCCGCCATGAAGGCGCGGAAACGGTCGCGCGCCTCATCATCCGAGACGCCGAAGAGTTCGCAGCGGCGGTAGTGGTCGATCAGGCTCGGCAGCCGGCAGGCCTTGGCCGCTACGAACAGCACGAATCCCGGCCGCTGTGCCGCCGCCTGCCAGATCGCCGCGTTGCGTTCGAGGGTGGAGTAGGGCGCCTTGAGGTACTCGTCGGAGACGACGCAGAGCACATGGTCGGCGGCGTCGTGGCGCGCCTCCATCCAGGCATAGATGTCGTCGCCGGACTTGATCTCCCATTCGTGGACGTGCGGCGCGTGCCCGAGCGCTTCCAGCTCCTTGGCGATCCAGAACGCCCAGTCGCGGTCGCTCGCCGTGTAGCTGATGAAGATATCGGCCATGCGCCTCTGCGCCGGTTGGACTGATCGCGGCGGGCATCATCCCCGCGCGCAAGGCGGCGTGCAACCACCTTGGATGGTCGGATTATGGTCCGATATCGAATTGGGCGATTACTCCGGCCTGATGCCGGCGGCCTTGATGAACTTCGCCCACTTTTCGGTTTCGCTGGCAAAGAGCTTGCTCAAGTCGGCCGACGTCATCGGCATCGGATCGCATCCGAGATCGGCGAGCCGCGCCTTGACCCCAGGATCGGCGAGACCCGCGTTGATCTCCCGATTGAGCTTGTCGATGATTTCACCAGGTGTATGGCGCGGGGCGGCGATGCCGAAAAACCCGGTCCCATCATAGCCAGGCAGGAATTCGGCCACGGTCGGGAGGTCCGGCAATGCCGCCGACCGCACCGCGCTCGTGACCGCGAGCGCGCGCAGCTTGCCGGCCTTGATGGAGCTTATGGCCTCGGACACGGGAGCAAACTCGGCTTGAACGTGCCCGGCGAGCAGATCGAGCATTGCCGGCGCGCCGCCGCGATACGCCACTGGAACCAGTTCGACGCCGGCCATCGTGTTGAACAGTTCGCCGAAGATATGCTGGGTGGTCCCGTTGCCGCCGGTCGCCATGCTGATCTTGCCCGGACGGGCCTTGGCATAGGCGATGAATTCGGGAACGGTCTTGGCAGGGACCTGCGGATTGAGCACCATGACGTTTGGCGCCCGCATGATGCCGCC
>DATBZM010000075.1:0-5362 GCA_036513175.1 Xanthobacteraceae bacterium
CGCCGCGTTCCGCTCGCTCTCGCACGTGACCATCGAGGTGCATCCGCGCGAATGGCGGCCGGCCGCCTGACGCACTCGCCGCCTGACGCTTGCGCTGCATCGTCCTGGCGCCGATATTGCGCCCCATTCGTCCGGCACAGCGTCGGCCGCGACCACTTGGGGTTTGAAGCATTGATGGCGCTGCCGGAGAAGAAGAACCCGCAATCCGCGCCGGCGCCGGCATCCGAGGCCGAGATCACCACCGGCGGCCCGCCCGAGCTGGAAACCGGGGGCGTCGTCACCGTCGACGTCGCCGCGATCCAATCGAACTATCGCGCGCTGTGGGCGCGCGTCGCCCCGAGCGAATGCGCCGCCGTGGTCAAGGCCGATGCCTATGGCTGCGGGATCGAGCCGGTCGTGCGCGCGCTCGCCAAATCCGCCTGCAAGACCTTCTTCGTCGCCCATCTCGCCGAGGCGCGCATCGTCCGCGCGCTCGCCCCGGAGGCGACCGTCTATGCGTTGAGCGGACTGCCGCACGGCAACGCCGCGGGTTTCGCCGAGGCAGGCGTGCGTCCGGTGATCGGCTCGACGCACGAATTGGCAGAATGGGATGCGTTCTGCACAACCAGCGGCTGGCGCGGCGGCGCCGCGCTGCATTTCGACACCGGCATGAATCGGCTCGGCATCCCGGTCGCCGAGGCGGCGGCGCTCGCCCAGCGCATCAAGGCGCCCGACCACGGCATCACGCTGATCATGAGCCATTTCGCGTGCTCCGAGACGCCGTCGCATCCGCTCAACAACCGCCAGATCCAGCTCTTCCGCGAGTTGCGCCTGATGTTCCGCGGTATCCCCGCCTCGCTCGCCAATTCGTCCGGCGTCTTCCTCGGCGGGCTCGCGCATTTCGACATGGTGCGGCCGGGCTATGCGCTCTATGGCGGCAATCCGACGCCGGGGGCCACCAATCCGATGCATCCCGTGGTCGACCTCAAGGCGCGCATCGTCCAGGTGCGCACGATCGCGCGCGGCGAGACCGTCGGCTACGGCGCGGCCTGGACGGCGCTGCGCCAGGCGCGCGTCGCCATCATTTCGGCCGGCTACGCGGACGGCTATCTGCGCGCGGCGAGTGGAATCGAGGCAAAGGCCGGCGCCGAAATGCTGATCGGCGAGGCGCGCTGCCGCGTCATCGGCCGCGTCTCCATGGACCTGCTCGCCGTCGACGTCACGGCAGTCGCCGAGAACGTCGCCCGGCGTGGCGAATGGGCGACGCTGATCGGCCCCGGCATCGACATCGACACGCTCGCCGCCCAATGCGGCACCGTCGGCTACGAGCTGATGTGCAACCTCGGGCGGCGCTACAGCCGCGTGTGGAAGCGCTGAGCGCTCCGACCTGCTATTTCACCTCGCGCGCCGGCGCGCCGAAGAATTTCTGATTGCAGGTGTTGGCGATCGTCTGAATCGCCGCCATGCTCGCCGGGATCTTGTTCGCGTAATCACTATTGATCTGCTCGTGGTCCGGGAACTGCGACTGCAGCGAATCCATCACGCAATGGCAGTAGCTGACGCATTTGTCGTGGCTCGCTGGGTTGTTGTTGTCACAGGGCGGGACGCAGGCGTCGTATTCGGCGTTGTACACGTCCGGCGCCCAATCCGCATAAGCCGGCGTCGCAAGGAGGACGGCGAGGAGTGCGTATCGCTTGAACGTCATCGTGGGTCCCTCGTGGCAGTATCGAAATTGCGCAACCACACTATAGCGGGACATCTCCTGGAATTGCGAGATGCTCAATTCCTGCGGTCGGCGGGAGATGGCGCCAGCTCCCTTGAGGTGCAACACATTCATTTGCAACCCTTCTTTGGGGGCACGAGACCCACCCCGCCCCACCCCGCCCCTTTTCAATTGACTTTTGTTCCTTATATGTTCTCATGATCCGGTGGACCATGACACCCTACTCGAATACCCCTACGTCCTCGTGCGGCTCGCGTGCCGCTATTGCGCGCGCGTCGGCGCCTATCGGCTGGTGCGGCTTGCGGTGAAATTCGGCTGCGAGGCGCGGCTCGCCGACGTCGTGGTCAAGCTTGCGGCCGATTGTCCGCACTGGAAGCCGAACAAGCGCTGGCCCGAAGGCTGCGGCGTCTACCTGCCCGACCTCGAGGCGCCGCGCGCGCTGCCCGACGATCCGGGCCGGCGCGTGATCCGGGTGATCGACGGTGGAAAGAATGAGGAGCGCAAGGGTGAGCCTGACCGCACGTGATAGCCTGCGCTCTGCGCGATTCTCGCAAAACCACTCGCCGAGCCGCTGAAACGCCATGGCCCGTCGTGGACCCACTTTCGTCTGCCAGAACTGCGGCGCCGTCACCGGGCGCTGGCAGGGCAAGTGCGAGGCGTGCGGCGAGTGGAACACGATCGTCGAGGAAAGTGCCGCTGCCGATGCGCGCCTCGCCGGGCCCGGCAAGCCGCCACGCAAAGGCCGGCCCTTTGCGCTCGAGCCGCTCGCCGGCGAGGCGCACGACGCCCCTCGCCTGCCGTCCGGCATCGCCGAGCTCGACCGCGTCACCGGCGGCGGTTTTGTGCGCGGCTCCGTGCTCCTCGTCGGCGGCGATCCCGGCATCGGCAAGTCGACGCTTCTGATCCAGGCCGCCGCCGCGCTCGCCCGCGCCGGCCACCGCGCCGTCTACATCTCGGGCGAGGAAGCGGTGGCGCAAGTGCGGCTGCGTGCCGAGCGGCTCGGCCTCGCCTCGGCGCCGGTCGAGCTTGCGGCCGAAACCTCGGTCGAGGACATCATCGCGACGCTCAGCCAGGGCAAGACGCCGCGCCTCGTGGTGATCGATTCAATTCAGACCATGTGGACCGACGCGGTGGAGTCCGCGCCCGGCACCGTCACCCAGGTGCGCGGCAGCGCCCAGGCGCTGATCCGCTTCGCCAAACGCTCGGGCGCCGCCGTGATCCTGGTCGGCCACGTCACCAAGGACGGCCAGATCGCCGGCCCGCGCGTGGTCGAGCACATGGTCGACGCGGTGCTCTCCTTCGAGGGCGAAGGCACGCATCTTTTCCGCATCCTGCGCGCCATGAAGAACCGCTTCGGCCCGACCGACGAGATCGGCGTGTTCGAGATGACCGGCGGCGGCCTGTACGAGGTCGCCAATCCGTCCGAGCTCTTCCTCTCCGAGCGCGACCTCGGCAGCCCCGGCACCGCGGTCTTCGCCGGCGTCGAGGGCTCGCGCCCGCTGCTGGTCGAGATGCAGGCGCTGGTCGCGCCGACGACGCTCGGCACGCCGCGCCGCGCCGTGATCGGCTGGGACCAGAACCGGCTGTCGATGGTGCTCGCCGTGCTCGAAGCCCATTGCGGCGTGAAGCTCTCCGGCTACGACGTCTATCTCAATGTCGCCGGCGGCCTGCGCATCCAGGAGCCCGCCGCTGATCTCGCGGCCGCTGCCGCGCTCGTCTCCTCGCTCAGCAACGCGCCGCTGCCGCCCGACGCCGTGTTCTTCGGCGAAGTGTCGCTGTCGGGCGCGATCCGCCCGGTGGCGCAGTGTGGCGCGCGCCTCAAGGAGGCGCAAAAGCTCGGCTTCGGCCGTGCGTACCTTCCCGAAGCGGCGCGCGGCGAGGCCGGCGCGGACACAGGCCTCGCGCTCACCGGCGTCGGCGGCCTTGCCGACCTCGTCGCCGAGATCGCCCAGCGCGGCAAGCGCGGCCGCGTCGCCGAGCTCAAGACTGGGACCGCGGATCGCTGACGCGTCCCTCGAACAGGATCGCGCCGGTCGCGTCGTCGACGATGTAGAACAGGAACGGCCGGTCGACGACGAACGGCTCGACGCGCGACGGCATGCTCGCCGCCACCATCGCGACCGCAGTCGCGGCGGCGGCCTCGGTGCCCTCCTCGGTCACCTCGATGACGGCGCGATGGATGACGGCGCTGATGGCGAGCGGCGCGCGCGCCGGCGGCTGGCCGGTCATGCCGGAGAAGTCGGCTCGCTGCGTGTCGAAGGCGCGGCGCATCCCGGCCTGCCGAAACAGCTTGCCGACCTCGGCCCGGAAGCTCGCCTTGAAGCGCGGCAGCGCGAGGTCGACGTTCTGCGCCTGCGTCAGGCCGGCAAACAGCGCCGCGAGCGCCGCCGCATCGAGATCGCGGGCGAGCTTGTCGGCGCCGCCGACCGCGTCGGGCAGCACGATCACCATCGCGAGCGCGCGCACGCTGTAAGGCAGGCGGATTGCGCGAAAGCCCGGCCGTGCGATCGTCTCGAAGTAGCCGAGCCGGTGCATGGTCGGCACCTGCACGGTCGTCGACGCCGTGAGCTTGAAGTTGTCGTCGCGCGTTGCCCGCGCGATGAACGGCGCCTGCCAGGCGGCCTTGAAGTAGACCGCATTGAGGATCACGGCCGGCTCGCTCGGATCGACCTGATCGAGGAGCTTGTCGATCTTGCCCGCGGTCTGGCGGCTGACCCAGCCGTTGATCTCGCCGAGATCGGCGTCGCGAAACACCTGCGCGCCGTATTTGTCGGCAAGCCGCGCCGCATAGGCGCCCGAGATCATGTCGCCGTTCGGCTTGAGCAGCATCAGCGCATTGGCGGCCTTGAGCGTCGCCGAGGGTGGCACGCGCCCGGGCGCGATGCAGCGCTCCTCCTGCTGGTAGCCGGAGGGACATACTCCGCTCGCCGGCACCGGCGCCTCACACTCGCTACCGTTGAAATGCATGGCGGGCGAGGGGCAGGCGGCCGGTACGCTGCTCCGGTCGTAGCTGTTGAGAATGGCGAGGACGCGCGCATTGGCGGCATCGATCGCCTCGGGGGGGAGGCTATGGCGGAGCACCATCGCCATCTCGCGCTCGGTGTCGCCACGCGCGCCGGCGAGCACCATCGCCATGGCGGTGCCGATCGAATAAGGGGAGAATACGATATTTCCCGGTGCCGCCGCGAATTCCGCGAGGAGATCGTGACCGGACGCGTTGTAGGCGGTCGTCACGGCGCGCACCGGCTCGGCGGCACGCGCTGCCCCCACGACGGGCAGCCCCGCGGCTTGCGCGAGCAGCAGCCCCGCCCAGGCGTAGCCGGCGTAGCGAAGGTAGCTCATCGGCAATCCCCATGGCCAACGTGGCGGCGTGCCCGCAGCCTTCCGGCAGCGCGCCTCCTGTCGAATAAGTCGCGTCGCAGCGCCGCCACGTTCATAGTCGTGCGTTCAATCGGCTGATTTTGCGAAAAAATTGCGCAATTGCGGCGATCAATCCACAAGTGTTGCGCGGCGCCGGCGGCGGCAGAAGACGGGTGACGCCGCGACCGCCTCCCGCTATACACAGGGCGCGCGCAATCGACACCGCCCGAATCGGGGACCGGCTCGGCCGACCCCGCCGCCCATGCAGCCCCAGCGCCTACAACACCCGTTGGCCGATCG
>DATBZM010000076.1:0-4929 GCA_036513175.1 Xanthobacteraceae bacterium
GGCCCCGCAACGTCTCGCGGGGAAACTCCTCGGTCGCGTCAATCTCCGCCGCTCGCGGCGCGACGACGCGCGTCGCGAAGTCGCGGGCGGTCTTCTGCACCAGGAGCTGGGTCTCTGTGAGGTCTAGGTCCACGGTCGCCAGAAGGCATACTCTCGCGGGCAGGAGGTTTGCCACCATGAAAGCACGCGCCGCCGTGGCCCGACGCGCCGGAGAGCCGCTGACCATCGAGACGGTGGACGTCGAAGGTCCCAAGCAGGGCGAGGTCCTGGTCGAGATCAAGGCGACCGGCGTCTGCCATACCGACGCGTACACGCTGTCGGGCAAGGACCCGGAGGGGCTCTTTCCGGCCATCCTCGGGCACGAGGGGGCGGGCGTCGTGGTCGACGTCGGGCCGGGCGTGCGCAGCCTGAAGAAAGGCGACCACGTCATCCCGCTCTACACGCCGGAATGCCGGCAGTGCCCGTCGTGCCTCTCGCGCAAGACCAACCTGTGCACCGCGATCCGGTCGACTCAAGGGCAGGGCGTGATGCCGGACGGCACCTCGCGCTTCTCGCTCGAAGGCAAGAAGCTGCACCACTACATGGGCACGTCGACCTTCGCCAATTTCACCGTGCTGCCCGAGATCGCGGTGGCAAAGATCCGAGAGGACGCGCCGTTCGACAAGGTCTGCTACATCGGCTGCGGCGTCACCACCGGCATCGGCGCGGTGCTCAACACCGCGAAGGTCGAACCGGGCGCGACCGCGGCGGTGTTCGGGCTCGGCGGCATCGGCCTCAACGTGATCCAGGGGCTGCGGCTCGCCGGCGCCGACATGATCATCGGCGTCGACCTCAACAACGCCAAGAAATCCTGGGGCGAGCGTTTCGGCATGACGCATTTCGTCAACCCGAAGGAGATCGGCGGCGACCTCGTGCCGTATCTCGTCAACCTGACCAAGCGCGGCGCCGACCAGATCGGCGGCGCCGACTACACGTTCGACTGCACCGGCAACGTCACCGTGATGCGCGCCGCGCTCGAGGCGTGCCATCGCGGCTGGGGCCAGTCGATCGTCATCGGCGTCGCGCCGGCCGGCGCCGAGATCGCGACACGGCCGTTCCAGCTCGTCACCGGCCGGGTGTGGAAGGGCACCGCGTTCGGCGGCGCGCGCGGACGCACCGACGTGCCGAAGATCGTCGACTGGTACATGGAGAAGAAGATCGAGATCGATCCCATGATCACCCACACGATGCCGCTCGCCGAGATCAACCGCGCGTTCGATCTGATGCACGCGGGCGAGAGCATCCGCAGCGTCGTCCTGTTCTGACGCCCGCGACCCGCTGCCATGCCGACAGCGCGGCCGAGCCCTGCTGATGCGGAATACGCGGGAACACGCGCAGACAACTGATTAACCACGTGAATTACCTTGCCGCCTGCGGTTCCTTTGGCCGCCGCGGACGCCGTGCATTTGTGATCGGAACCTCGGCCGGGACGCGGGGGTTGGGCTCTGAGACCGCCTTTCGAAAAAGGGAGCGAGCCCATGTCAGACTACGGTTTCTCCGACCCGCGCAGCAGCGACCCGCGCGATTACCGCCGCCCGGAACTCAGCCGCGGCAGCGGTGACGTCAACTCGGTGTGGGGCTGGATCGCCGCCGCCGTGTTCGTCGCCGCCGTGCTGGTGTTCGTCTTTGCGGCCGGCAACAGCAACAACACGGCGGCGCACAACGGCGTGAGCATGCCGCCGACCGCGAGTGCGCCGCCGCTGCCGCAGCACGCGCCGTCGGAGACGACCGGCGCCGCCCCGAGCGCGCCGATGCAGCCCGCCCCTGCCCCGCGCAGTGGACAGTAGCGTCAGTCGTGTGAGATCGGCGTAGAACGTCATCGTCGAGTGGTGGCGTCGAGCGCTCCGGAGCCCTCCCGGAGCGCTCGACGCATTTGCGGCTCAGCCCGCCTTGAGGCGCGGGAACAGCGCCAGCGCATTGTCGCGCAGCACGCCGCGCCGTTCTGCCTCGTCGGTGAAGAAGGCGGTGACGCCGCTCACGTGGTCGAGGCTGGTGCGATAGGGAAAATCGGTGCCGAACAGAATGTGCGCGGGGTTCGCTACGCGCACCAGCGCGGCAAGGGCAGCCGGATGCGCAATCTGGGCGACGTCGTAGTAGAATTTCTTGAGCTCGTAGTCGACGCCGCGCGGGATGTTGGGCTTGAGGTTGGGATCGAGGCCCCCCATGCGCAGAAAGCGCTCGTAGAGGAACGGCATGGTGCCGCCCCCGTGCGACCAGATGAACCGGATGTCGGAAAAGCGCGCCGCCGTGCCGGTCGCGATCACCGCCGCGATCGCGCGCGACGTATCGGTCTGGAACTCGACGGTGGCGCGCCGCACGATCGGGAGAATGTTGCGACAGCAGTCCGCGACGGTGGGATGGGTGTAGAGCACGGCCTTGCGGCGGTTGAGCTCCTCCATCACGGGATCGAAGGCGGGGTCGCCGAGCCACTTGTTGCCATAGCTCGTCATCACTGCGACGCCGTCGGCGTGCAGCGTGTCGAGGGCGTATTCGATCTCCTTGAAGCTGCCGTCGACATCGGGCAGCGGCAGCGCCGCGAACATGCCGAAACGGCCCGGATGGTCGCGCACAAGCTGGGCGGCGAAATCGTTGCATTTGCGCGCGAGCCGGCGCGCCGCGCCGTCGTCGCCGAACCATACGCCCGGCGTGGTGATCGACGTGATGGCGGTCGCAACGCCGGCCCGATCCATGTCGTCGAGCGATTTCTGCACGCTCCAACGCAGGAGCGGCGGCTCATCGAGGCCACGCGCGATCAGTTCCTGGTCGTAGGCGGGCGGCGAAACGTGGTGGTGAACGTCGATCACGGTCTTGTCTGTCAAGGTCTTGGCCGGCGCCTGCGCCGACGCACGCGACGCCGCAACGCCGAGCGCCGCAAGGCCGCCGGCGAGGAAGCGGCGCCGGCTCGCGCCCGCCGGCATCTGCGCCGTGCAATCACCGCGCGAGACCTTCTTCATGCGTGTTCCTCCCGCTATCCGGCACGCAGGCGCGGCAGCAGCGCTGCCGCATTTTCGCGCTCGATCAGGGCAAGATCGCCGGCACCGAGGCCGAAATCCGCCAGGCCCTGGGCGGTCGCGGCGGCGCCGACGAAGGGAAAATCGGTGCCGAGCACGACCTGGCGCGGCGTCACCAGCTCGAGCAGCGACGACAGCGCATAGGGATGCGCCGCCTGCGCGGTGTCGTAGAAGAATCGTTGCAGCGCCGCGATCGGCCCGTCAGGCAACCGCGCCTGCAAGTCCTTGCGCGCCCTCGCCCAGGCGACGAAGCGCATAGCCAGGAACGGCACGGTGCCGCCGCCATGCGACCAGACGAACCGGATGTCCGGGCAGCGCGTCGCGGTGCCGGAGAAGAGCACGCTCGCGATGCTTCGCGTCGTGTCGGTGGCGAGCTCGATCACCGGCTCGGCGACGTCGGGGACGAGGTTGCGGCAACAATCCGGCCGCACCGGATGCGTGAACACCACCGCCTTGCGCCGGTTGAGCTCGTCGAGCACCGGCGCGAAGGCCGGATCGCCGAGATACTTGCCCTGGTAGCTCGTCATCAGGCAGATGCCGTCGGCGTTCAGCGTATCGAGCGCGTAGCCGATCTCGCGCAAGCTGCCCTCGACGTCGGGCAGCGGCAGGATGGCGAACTGGCCGAACCGGCCGGGATGATCGGCGGCGAGGCGCGCGCCGTAGTCGTTGCATTCGCGCGCGAGCGCGCGTGCCGCCGCATTATCGCCGAACCATACGCTCGGCTCGCTGATCGACACGACCGCGGTCGCGACCCCGCCGCGATCCATGTCGTCGAGCGAACGCTGCGGCGTCCAGTCGGCGAGCGGGCGCTGCCCGGTGTTGCGGCCGCGCACGACCTCGGCGATCCAGCGCGGCGGCGCCAGATGATGGTGCACGTCGACCCGCCGCGGCGCCTGCGCGGCGGCCGGTCCGAGCGCGAGCGCAGCGCCGGCCGCCGCGGTCAGAAAGGCGCGCCGGCTCGGGCCTTGCGCCACGCAGCAAGCACAGCCGCTCATCACCATTGGCGTTTCCCCGCACCCTTGTTTTGATCTTACGGGCGCACGGCGGCAGCCGCCAGCCGGATCGGGCGCGCTACTTGGTGAACGCGTCGCGGATCGACTGGGTGCGTACTTGCGGGCCGGAAGGTGCTGCCTGGGCGGCCCGGGCGGCGGCGGCTTGCGCCTCATCGCAGCGCACGAGCTTGCTGCCGGTCAGGCGGCCGGTGTCGTTGTCGAACTGGAGCTGCTTGCAGATCACGCCGTCGAACGAGCTGAACAGGATCGAGCCGTTGCGCGTCTGCGCAAAGCTGCCGGGCTGCGCGAGGACATCCGTGCGCGGTGGGCCGAAACCGGCCGGCGCCCAGCCGCCGGTGAGGCCGACCGTGAGGCCGAGCGCGAGGACCACGAATCCCGCAACAGCGAGGCGGGCATTGCGCGCGCGCTCGCGCAACATCCGGTGTTCCGCCCGCTGGCGCCGTTGCGTCAGCAGATCGTGTTGGCGCCGCCCGTAGGGCAGCGATGTGCCGGTTGCTCCGGACATTTGCGCCAGTGCCCCAAGGATCGTCCAGCTAAGCTCGCACGACCCTACGCCGCCGGTTCGGTAAAAACCCCTAAGCGCTTGCGTAAAGTGCGATTCAATTGCGGGTGATCGCTTAAGGATATCCGAGCGCTAGCCGAACATCACCGCATAGAGCGCAAAGCCGATGGTCGCGCTCAGCACCGCCTCGACGGTGCCGAACTTGAGCGTATCCATCAGGCTCTCGATGTAGGGATAAACCTCGCGTCCGACCGGCATCATGATGCTGGCCACCAGGCCGACGCACAACAACCGCGTAATCAACGCCCCACGCTTCATTGGACGCCCCTCCCCCTGCGCCGGCATTTCTAGCCGAGGTCGCCCC
>DATBZM010000077.1:0-2692 GCA_036513175.1 Xanthobacteraceae bacterium
TATTCCGAAGAGGAAGTCGAGGCGCTGCAGACCACCGCCATGGTGCTGGCGGAAATGATTGCGTCCGGCGAATTGTCGGCGATGGCGATGCCCGGCGCCGAGCCGGCGGCGCGGCGTACGGTCCATTTCAAAGGCGTCGGCTTAAGCGAAGGCATCGCGCTCGGCCATGTCGTGCTGCACGAGCCGCGCGTCGTCGTCACCAATTTTATCGCCGACGACGTCCCGAAGGAATTGGAGCATCTGCGGGCGGCCGTCGAGACGCTGCGATCGAACCTCGACGAGCTTCTCGAGCACGGCGACGTTGTCGAGGGCGGTGAGCATCGTGACGTGCTCGAAGCCTATCGCATGTTCGCCTATGACCGCGGCTGGGTGCACAAGCTCGAAGAAGCGGTAATGACCGGCCTGACCGCGGAAGCCGCCGTCGAACGCGTCCAATCCGACACCCGCGCGCGCATGCTCCGCCAGACCGATCCGTTCCTGCGCGAGCGGCTGCACGATCTCGACGATCTCGCCAACCGGCTGATGCGTCAGCTCACCGGCCGCGACCACGCGCCGTCGCGCGAAAGCCTGCCGGAGAACGCGATCCTGGTTGCCCGCTCCATGGGCCCGGCGGCGCTGCTCGACTACGACAGGAAGCGGCTTCGCGGCCTGGTGCTGGAGGAAGGCGGGCCGCAATCCCATGTCGCGATCGTTGCGCGCGCGCTTGGCATTCCGGCGGTCGGCGATGTCGATAACGCCACTGGCGTCGTCGATCCGGGCGACGCCATCATCGTCGATGGCTCGGCCGGCGATCTGCATGTGCGGCCGCTGCCGGACATGGAAGCGGCTTATGCCGAACGGGTAAAGCTCGGCGCGCGGCGCCAACAGCAATATCTCGCGCTGCGCGACAAGCCTGCCGTCAGCAAGGACGGCCAAAAGTTCACCTTGATGCTCAATGCCGGACTGAGCGTCGACCTGCCGCACATCGCCGATACCGGCGCCGCCGGCATCGGCCTGTTCCGCACCGAGCTGCAATTCATGGTGGCGCCGAATTTTCCGCGCACCAGCGAGCAGTACACGCTGTACCGCGCCGTGCTCGACGCCGCCGGCGACAAGCCGGTGACGTTCCGCACCCTCGACATCGGCGGCGACAAGGTGCTGCCCTATATGCGCAACGTCGAGGAAGAGAATCCGGCGCTCGGCTGGCGCGCCATCCGGCTCGGGCTCGACCGGCCGGGGCTTTTGCGCACGCAGCTTCGCGCGCTGTTACGCGCCGCCGGCAGCCGCGCGCTCAAAATCATGTTTCCGATGATCGCCACCGTCGATGAATTCGACCAGGCCAAGGAACTGGTCGAGAAGGAGCTCACGCATCTGCGCCGTCACGGCCACAAGCTGCCCGACCAGGTCGAGGTCGGCAGCATGGTCGAGGTGCCCTCCCTGCTCTATCAGCTCGACGAGCTGCTCCAACGCGTCGACTTCCTCTCGGTCGGCTCGAACGACCTGGTGCAATTCCTCTATGCGGTCGATCGCGGCAATCCGCGGGTTTCCAGCCGATTCGATGCGTTGTCGGCGCCGATATTGCGGGCGCTCAGGGACATCGCCGACAAGTGCCATGAACACAAAAAGCCGGTGACGCTATGCGGCGAGCTGGCTTCGCAGCCGATCGGCGCGCTGGCCTTGGCGGCCATCGGCTATCGCTCGCTGTCGCTGACGCCGTCCGCGGTCGGCCCGGTCAAGGCCATGCTGCTCGATCTTGACTGCCGCAAGGCGGCAGCGTTTCTTCGCCCGCTCATCGACAAGCAAAATGGCGGCGCTCCGATCCGCGAGCAGCTGAAAGCTTTCGCCGCCCGCGAAGCGCTGCAAATTTAAGTCGCACAATGCTGCCCGACCAGAAACTCACGGCCCTCGTCACCCGTCATGCCGCGCTTGAACGCGACCTCACGGCGCCGCTGCCGCCGGAGACCTATGTGAAGCTGTCGCGCGAGTTCGCCGAGCTTGCCCCGGTGGTCGAGGCGGTGAAAGCCTATCGCGACGCGCAGCGCGAGCTCGACGGGCTGGCAAGCCTGATCGAAGATCCGTCGACCGACGCCGAGATGCGCGCCATCGCCGAACAGGAGCGCCCCGAGCTTGAAGCACGACGCAAGGCGCTCGAGGAGGAGCTGCGCGTCGCGCTCATCCCCAAAGACGCGATGGACGAGCGCAACGTCATTCTCGAAATCCGCGCCGGCACCGGCGGCGACGAGGCGGCGCTGTTTGCCGGCAATCTGTTCCGCATGTACGAGCGTTACGCCATCAGCCAAGGCTGGAAGGTCGAGATCGTGACCGCGAGCGAAGGCTCGATGGGCGGCTATAAGGAAATCATCGCCGAAATCCGCGGCCGCGGCGCCTTCGCCAAGCTCAAATTCGAATCCGGCGTGCACCGCGTGCAGCGCGTGCCCGACACCGAAGCCTCCGGCCGCATCCACACCTCGGCGGCGACCGTCGCCGTGCTGCCCGAAGCGGAGGATCTCGACATCGCCATCAACGATGCCGATCTCAAGATCGACACGCTGCGCTCGAGCGGCGCCGGCGGGCAGCACGTCAACAAGACCGAATCGGCGGTGCGGGTGACGCATATTCCGTCGGGCATCGTGGTGACGATGCAGGAGGATCGTTCGCAGCATCGCAACCGCGCCAAGGCCATGGCCATGCTGCGGACGCGGCTCTACGATTT
>DATBZM010000078.1:0-25507 GCA_036513175.1 Xanthobacteraceae bacterium
GGGTGCGCGCGTCATCGCGCTCGATCTGAGCGCAGAGCGACGGGCTCGCGCGCGTGAGTTCGGCGCGGACGCCGTGATCGATCCCAAGGCCGGCGATGCGGTCGCGGCGATCAAGGACCTCACCCATGGCCTCGGCGCCGACAAGACGCTCGACACCTCCGGCGCCGCCGACGGGCGGCTCATCGCGGTGCGCGCGACACGGCGTTGGGGCACGACGTGCTTTGTCGGCGAAGGCGGCGACGTGACGCTCGAGGTGAGCCCCGACATGCTGCGCAAGCAGCTCACCATCATCGGGTCATGGACCTTCTCGACGGTCATCCAGGCCGAATGCGCCCGCTTCATTGCCGATCGCAAGATCGCGGTCGAGCATCTCTTTACCGACCGTTGGCAGCTTCCGCAGGCCGAGGAGGCGTATGGGGTCTTCGATCGCCAGACCAGCGGCAAAGGTGTCTTTCTCATGTGACGACTCGCCCCCTTCCGCCCGCTCGCCTCGTTAGGGTAGCCTGATCGCCGCGACCACGACAAAATACAAAACGCGACCGACAGGGAGGAACTGCGCATGAAGAAGTTGCTTCTCGTGCTCGTCGCCAGCGCGGCCCTATGGCTGAGCCCGGCCGCACGTGCCGATGATTATCCGAGCCGGCCGATCACGCTCGTGGCCGTGTTCGGTCCGGGCAGCGCCAGCGACACCATCTGCCGGATCATCGCCGAACCGCTCAGCGCCGCGCTCCATCAGCCGGTCATCGTCGAGCCCCGTCCGGGCGCCGACGGCGCGCTCGCCGCGACCTACGTCGCGCACCAGCCGGCGGACGGCTACACGCTGCTGATGGCGACCAACTCGCCGCTCTCCGCCGACCCCTTCCTGCTCAAGGATCTGAGCTACGACGCGATCAAGGATTTCACGCCGGTCACCCGGGTCGGCAGCTTCACGCTGATGCTGGTGATCAACAAGGACATTCCGGCGAAGACGCTGCCGCAGCTGATCGCCTACGCCAAGGCCCATCCCGGTCAGCTCTCCTATGCGAGCGGCAATACGGCCGGCATCGTCGCCGGCGAGACGCTCAAGCATTGGGGCAGCTTCGACATGCTGCACGTGCCCTACAAGAGCACGCCGCCGGCGCTCGCCGACATCATTGCGGGTCGGGTCTCGATGATGTTCGCCGATTTCACCACCGCGATGCCGCACGTCAATTCCGGTGCCTTGCGCGCGCTGGCGCAGACGCGGATCAAGCGCTCCTCGCTCTATCCCGACCTGCCGACGCTCGACGAGGAGGGCATCAAGGGCTTCAACATGGACGCCTGGGCCGGCATCGTCGCGCCGGCGAACACGCCGCCCGAGGTGGTGGCGAAGCTCAACGCGATCCTGCGCAAGATCATCGACGATCCCGCCACCAAGGCGAAGCTCAGGAACGTGGGCTTCGAGGGTTTTTCCAGCTCGTCCGACGAGTTCGGCCAGTTCATGAAGGTTCAGCTCGACGTCTGGCGCAAGATGGTCGCGGAATCGGGCGTGCAGTCGCAGTAGGGGATGCATAGATCGCCCTTCCATGTCGCGCCGTCGAGCCGCTATGAAGCGGCGAAACGCGAGCTGAGGGCGACATGGCGGATACACAGGTTCTGATCGTCGGCGCGGGGCCGGTCGGGCTCACCCTTGCGGTCGATCTCGGCAAGCGCGGCATCCGCTGCACCCTGATCGAGCAGAAGGAAGCGCCGGCGTTCCTGCCGAAGATGGAGCGGTGCAATGCCCGCACCATGGAGCTCTACCGCCGCATGGGCATCTCCGAGCGCGTGCGCGCCGCCGGGCTGCCGCGCAACAACCCGATGGACGTGTTCATCGTGCTGTCGCTGGTCGAGCCGCCGCTGTGGCGCCTGCCGTTTGCTTCGGTCGCCGTGGCCGAGCAGGAGATCGCGGCCTCGACCGACGCGTCGCATCCGCTCGAGCCCTATCAGCTCATCTCGCAATACACGCTCGAGCCGCTGCTCAAGTCGATCGCCGAGGAGCTGCCGTCGGTCGCGGTGCGCTACGGGCATGAGCTGACCGCCTTCACCGACAACGGCCATTCGGTCACCGGGCATATCCGGCGCCTCGACGGCACCACGATCGACATCACGGCGGACTATCTGGTGGGCTGCGACGGCGGCGGCAGCGGCGTGCGCAAGCAGCTCGATATCAAGCTCGCGGGCGACGCCAATCTGCAGCAGTTCCGCCAGGCGCTCTACCGCATCGACGACCTCTACGAACGCATCCCGATCGGCAAGGGCCGCCACTATCACGTGGCCGACGCGCATTCGAGCTTCCTGATCACGCAGGATTCGACGCGGCATTTCACCCTGCACTCGATCCTCGACAGCGACGCGGAAATGGATGCGATGCTCGAGCGGGTCATCGCCATGCCGGTCAAGTACGAGCGGCTCTCCTGCGCGCCGTGGCGGCAGAACCTGCTGGTCGCGGATTCCTACCAGCGCGGGCGCGTCTTTCTCGCCGGCGACGCCGTGCATCTCGTCATCCCGACCGGCGGGCTCGGCATGAATACGGGCGTCGGCGACGCGATCGATCTCGGCTGGAAGCTCGCGGCGACGCTTCGGGGCTGGGGCGGGCCGAACCTGCTCGGGTCATACGAGATCGAACGCCGCCAGGTGGGCGAGCGCAACGTCGCGGCCTCGCGCTTCGCGGCGACCGGCCGGCGCAAATGGCGCGCCATGTACCGGCCGAACATCGGCGACGACACGCCGGAAGGCGCGAAGACGCGCGCCGACCTGATCGCGGTCGCCGATGTCGAGCAGCGCAAATCGAACGAGATGATCGGCGCCGAGCTCGGCTACCGCTATGCCGGCTCGCCGTTGATCGCGGACGAGCCGGGCGATGGCCCGCCGCACGAGTTCATGACCTACGTGCCGTCGACCTCGCCGGGTGCGCGGCTGCCGCATGTCTGGCTCAAGGATCGCACCGCGGTGCAGGACCGCATCGGCTACGGCGATCACTACACCCTGCTGCGGCTCGATGGGACGACCGACGCGGCCGGTTTCGACACGGCATTCGCGGCGATCGGCGCGCCGTTCCGGCTGCTGGCGCTCGACGAGCCGCATGCGCGCGAGATCTACGGCTGCGACCTGATGCTGCTGCGGCCGGACATGCACATCGCCTGGCGCGGCGATGCGGCGCCGGGTGCGTCGGGCGCGGCTAAGTTGGCGCAGATGGCGACGGGGAACTTCTAGCCCGAGCCCGGATGAGGCGCGCAGCGCCGACATCCGTGACAGCCGTCCCGCATGTCGCTGCGCTCATGCGGGCTACGGCGCTCACTTCACCGGTACGATGGCCGTCACGTCGATCTCGACCAGCATGCCGGGCCATGCGAGCTGGCTGATCGTCAGCAGCGTGTGGGCCGGCAGGGGATTGTTGCCGAACTCCTCGACGCGGCATTTGCCGTAGTCCGCCTGGTAGCGCACGTCGGTCATGTAGGTCACCATCTTGACGACATGCGCGAGCGTCGCGTCGTTCTTGGCGAGCACGCGCTTGATCTTGTCGTAGGCGTAATGGCACTGCCCGACGAAGTCGCCCTTGTGCAGGATGTCGCCGCCCTTGCCGTTCTCGTCCTCGGCGCCGACGCCGGCGAGGAATATCCATTTGCCCGGTCCCGTGACCGTGACGGCCTCGGAGAAGCGCCCCTTGGTCCATTCGCTGTAGCTGAAGTGCTTGATGTCGAGCTCCTGCGCGAAGGCCGCGAGGGGCACCGCGACGAGCGCGATCGCGGCCGCCATGATCGGAAATCGAAGCATGTCATCCTCCCTGGTCGATCAGCTGCATCGCGTGACTGGGGAACGGCGGGCGCGCGGCTATGCCCGCGTCGCTCGCGTCCGCTCCTCCAGCAGTCGGTCGTAGCCGAGCACCGCCTGCAGCAACACCTGCGCGCCGGCGCTGCAGTGCTCGGGCGCCGAATACTCGGCTTCGTTGTGGCTGATGCCGCCGCGGCACGGCACGAAGATCATGGCGGCCGGTGCGACACGCGACACGTAGCCCGCATCGTGGCCGGCGCCGGAAACAATCTCGCGTGCCGCGAATCCCGCGGCGCGCGCGCCCTCGCGCACGCAGGCGATGCAGTCGGGATCAAATCGCACCGGCGGCTGGTCGAGGATCTTCTTGATCTCGAACTCGAGCCCCAGCTTTGCACTTTCCTCGTAGGTCGCGATCGCCGCGGCCCGCTCCATCGTATCGAGCGTCGCGGCATCGGGATGGCGCAGGTCGATCATGAAGAAGACCTCGCCCGGCACGACATTGGGCGAGTTCGGCTTGACGTCGAGCCGGCCGACGGTGCCAACCGCCTGCGGCGGGTGCGCCAGCGCAATGGCGTTGACCCGCTCGACCAGGCGAGCGGCGCCGAGCAGCGCGTTCTTGCGCAAGTTCATCGGCGTCGCGCCGGTGTGCGCATCCTGGCCGCGGATCGTCGCCTCGAACCAGCGGATGCCCTGGATGCCGGTGACGACACCGATCGACGTGTCCTCGGCTTCGAGGATCGGCCCCTGCTCGATGTGCAGCTCGAAGAAGGCCGAGAGCGGATGCTCGCCGCAGCGCTGCGGCCCGCGATAGCCGATCGCGTCGAGCGCCTGCGCGAAGGTGACGCCCGCCGCGTCATGCCGCGCCGAGGCCCAGTCGGCGTCGAACGCGCCGGCAAACACGCCGGACGACACCATGGCCGGGGCGAAGCGCGCGCCTTCCTCGTTGGTCCAGTTGATCACCTCGATCGGCGCGAAGGTGTCGTAGCCGGCTTCGACCAGCGTGCGGAGCGCCTCGAGCGCCGCCAGCACGCCGAGCACGCCGTCGAATTTCCCTCCGGTCGGCTGGGTATCGAGGTGGCTGCCCATGGCGATCGGCGGAATATCGGCACGGCCGGGCCGCCGCGCGAACATCGCGCCCATCGAGTCGACCGTGACGGTGCAGCCGAGTTTTTCGGCGCGCGCCTTGAACCAATCGCGCACCTGGCGGTCAAGATCGGTCAGCGTGAGCCGGCAGATGCCGCCCTTCTGGGTCGCGCCGATCGCGGCGGTCTCCATCAGCTCGCCCCACAGGCGCGCGCCGTCGATGCGGAGGTTGGGGAGGGGGGGCATCGTCAAAGCGACTCGATTTCCGTGAGGAGAGTGTCGCCCAATACTAGCCCATCGTTCGCCGCATTGCGTCTGGCCGCGAGCCGTCGTGATCCGGGCAGGCGCGTGCCTGGCTGCGCTTCGATCGAGGCGATGAGCGTGGCGAAATGCTCGGTCGAGCCGCCGAACGCGGCCGGGTCGAGCGCGATGATGAGCTGTCCGGTGCCGGGCGGCGGGCCTTCGGCATCGAGAAACGAGGATGCCTCGGCGGCGAAATTCGCCCCCGTGAGGCCGGCGGCAAGCAGCTCTACCATCAGCGCGAGCGGCGTGCCCTTGGCGTCGCCGAGCGGCAGCATGGTGCCGGCGAGCGCCGCGTCCGGATCGGTGGTGGGCTCGCCCTCGGCATCAAGCGCCCAGCCGCGCGGGATCTTTTCGCCCTTCTGCTTGGCGGCCAGGATATTGCCGCGCGCAACTTTCGACAGCGCGAGATCGACGACGAGCGGCGGGCGGTCGGGCAGCGGACACGCGAAGGCGATCGGGTTGGTGCCGAACACGGCCTTGGCGCCGCCCCAGGGCGCGATCGCGGCCGGCGTATTGGCGAACATGAGGGCGACGAGGCCTTGCCCGGCGAGACGCTCGACCGGATGGCCGGCGGCTCCGCAATGATGCGAGCGGCGGATCGCGGCGCTGGCGACGCCGGCCTCGCGTGCCATCGCGGGCAGCAGCGCCAGCGCCGCCTCGATCGCCGGAAACGCGAAGCCGTTGGCCGCGTCGATCGCGGCGGCGCCGGGCCGCGCGCGTTCGACTTTCGGCACCGCGAAGCCGTCGACCTTGCCGACTTTCGCCTGCGCCGCGTAGCTCGGCGTGCGCGAAAGTCCGTGACCCTTGAGCCCGTCGGCCTCCGCGGCGACGAGCGCGCGGGCGACGCAGATCGCGTTCGCCTCGCTGGTGCGGCAGCGGATCAGCGCTCGGGCGACGAGACTTTCGGCTTCACCGAGCGTCAGCGTCGCCATGGGCGCGTCAACGTATCAATAGGAGGCCGCCGGTCGCGACGAACAAGATCACCAGCGTGGTGACGCAGATCGTCACGATATGCCGCCAGCCGAGCGCGCCGATTGCCGTCAGCGAAGTGTTGAGGCCGAGCGCACCGATCGCAATCAGGAGCCCGGCGGTCGAAGCCAGGACCAGCGCGTCTTTCACGTGCCCGTAGAGCGGGGCAAGCGCGTGGATCGACGGCAGCACGCTGTTGACGATGCACAGGGCGAGAAAGACGAAGGCGAACACCGGCACCGGGACGCTTGCGGCGCGCGCGGCGGCGCCCTGGCGCACGAACCACCAGCCGATCGCGAGCACGACCGGCAGCAGCAGGAAGACGCGGAAGAGCTTCACGATCAAGGCGGCATTGCCGACCGTCTCGGAGACCGCGTAGCCGGCGCCGGCCACCTGGGCGACGTCATGGATGGTCGCGCCGAGCATCACGCCGGTCGTCTGCGGATCGAAGCCGAGCGCGACGCAGATCGGCGGATAGAGCACGATCGCGAGCGTCGCCAGCGCGTTGACGCCGACCACGACGAAGACCACATCCGCATCCTTGCCGGGATATTCGGGCACCACCGCCGAGGTGGCGAGCGTCGCCGAGGCGCCGCACACGGCGGTGCCGACGCCGGCAAGCGCGCCGAACGGCGAGGGCAGGCCGAGGACGCGCGCCGCGAGGAAGCCGGTGATGATGGTCACGACCATCGAGATCACCACCACGACGCCGGTGCCGAGGCCGAGCGCCACGATGTCGCCGAGCGCGATGCGAAGTCCCATCAGCGCGACCGCCCAGCGCAGCAGCTGCTTCACGCAGAAGACGAGGCCGGGCTGAAACACCGGCCGCGCCGCGACCGGATTGAGCGCGATGCCGAACAAGAGCGCCAGCACCATGGCGGGGATCGTGATGACGCGCGTCACGTAGGGCGCGCTCACGACCGCAAGCACAGCCACCAATGACGCGAACAGGACTCCGGGCACGAGGCGGCGCATGGTCGCCGCCCACGCGGGGGCCGGCGTGACGGAAGTATCCGCCATGGGGGTTTCCACCTTCTACCCGGCTCGGACGCTCAGGCGCTGCGATAAAGCTTGGTGAGCGAGTATTCGCGGTGGCCGAGCGCTTCGGCGGCGGCGAGGCGGCCGTTGGCGGTGCGCATGATCATCTCGATCAGCGCGTCGCCGGCGTCGGGGATCGTCATGTCGCGGCGCAGGATGCCGGACACGTCGAGGTCGACGTGTTCCGACATGGTGCGCACCGTGCGCGGATTGCCGGTGATCTTGATCACCGGAACGATCGGGTTGCCGATGATGTTGCCCTGGCCGGTCGGGAAGGTGTGCACCACGTAGCCCGCCGCCGCCATCAGGGTCACGCATTCGGCCGCCGCCGAGGACGTGTCCATGTAATAGAGGCCCGGACCCTTCGCGGGCGCCTCGGCGGGCTCGAGCACGTCGATGTAACGGCAGGTGCGGCCGATCTTCTCGAGATTGCCGAGCGCCTTCTCCTCGATGGTGGTGAGGCCGCCCGCGATGTTGCCCTTGGTCGGCTGCGAGTCGGAGAGGTCGTCGGTCTTGTGCGCCTCGATCACGTCGTCCTGATAGGCCTGCCACACCTTGAACCACTTCTCGCCGACCTCCATGTTGATCGCGCGCTCCTTGGCGAGGTGCTCGCCGCCGGTGATCTCCGAGGTCTCGCCGAACACGCCGTAGATGCCGTGGGGGATCAGCTTGTCGTACATGTTGCCGACGGTCGGGCACGAGGCGAGGCCGGTCGTGGTGTCGCTTTCGCCGCACTTGGTCGATACCCACAGATCGGAGATGTCGCACTCCTCCTTCTTGAGCTCGGAGGCCCATTGCAGGTAGTCCTTGGCGACGCGCGACGCCTTGGCGATGGTGGCGATGTCGCCGTTGAGCTCGATGCCGAAGCCGGTGACCGGCTTGCCGGTCTTCTTGATGCCGTCGACCACGCGCTGGGTCCAGCCGTCCTCGATGCCGATGACGACGCAGGCCGCGACGTTCGGGTTCGCGCCGGTGCCGATCAGCGTGCGGAAGAAGGTCTCGAGGTCCTCGCCGAACTGCAGCCGCCCGTAGGCGTGCGGGATCGCAAGCGTACCCTTGATGTTGTTGGCGACCGCCTCGCAGGCCGCGTTGGAGAGGTCGTCGAGCGGCAAGATGAGCACGTGATTGCGCACGCCGACGCGGCCGTTCTCACGGCGCCAACCCGAGAAGCGCAGGTTCGACTTGCCGTTACCGTCGTGTTTCGCGCTGGTCTTTCCGTTCTTGGCCATGGCTCACCACCGCTTGGTCTTGAGGTTGTGCACGTGCACGTGCTCGCCCTTCTTGATGTCGGCGACCGCCTTGCCGATATCCTGCCCGTATTTCCACACGGTGTCGCCCTTCTTGATGTCGGTCAGCGCGATCTTGTGGCCGATCGGCACGTCCATCTTCGCCGTGAGCTTGAAGGCGGAATTGTCGGCGGTGACCACGCAGGTCATCTCGGTGCCGGCCTTGAGGCCCTCGACCACGACGACGCCGACGGTGTCCTTTTTCTCGTGCACAAGAAGCTGCGGGGCGCTCATGACTCCTCCGGACCGATGGACCACGCCAGGAAAGTCTTCTATAAGACATAAGACATGAGAGTCAACGCGAGGATCGACCTTGAGCGATGAGGCCCGGGTGGCGGCTTCCGAACGCGCGGCGCTCGGCTTTCGCCCGCTCTACCGGCAAGTCAAGGATGTGCTGGTTCGGCGCATCGCCGACGGCGTGTGGGCGGCGGGCGGCGCGCTGCCGAGCGAGCCCGACATCGCGGCCGATCTCGGCGTCTCGCACGGCACCGTGCGCAAGGCGCTCGACGAGCTCGCCGCCGAGAACCTGGTGGTGCGCCGCCAGGGCAAGGGCACCTATGTGGCGCGCCACGACGAGGAGCGCATCCTCTTCCAGTTCTTCAAGCTGATCCCGGATGCGGGCGGACGGCGCTTTCCCGACAGCCGCATCCTCGGGGTCGAGGTGCGCGAGGCCGATGCGGACGCCACGCGTATCCTCAACCTGCGCAAGGGCGCGCGCGTCGTCGCGATCGAGCGCGTGCGAATGCTCGCCGACACGGTCTGCATCTACGAGCGCATCGTGCTGCCGAAGGCGCTGTTTTCCGGCATCGAGAAGCGCGACCTGCCGAACAATCTCTACGAGCTTTATCGCGCCGAGTTCGCCGTCACCATCGCGCGTGCGACCGAACGCCTCAAGGCGGTCTCCGCGAGCCGGCGCGAGGCGAAGCATCTCGACGTCGCGGTCGGCGCGCCGCTCCTTGCCGTCGACCGCACCGCGCTCGCGATCGACGGCGCGCCGGTCGAATGGCGCGTGTCGCTCTGCCGCACCGATGCGGTGCATTATCTGTCGGACTTGCGATGATAGGTGACCTGCGTAGGGTGGGCAAAGCGAAGCGTGCCCACCGATCCTTTTCAGCGTGGGCACGGCGCGCGCCGCGCGCCTTTGCCCACCCTACGGCGCTGCGATGACGGATGGTGCGTTGAAAGTGGAAGTCTGGCGCGGCGCCGAGCGCGGCGCGTTCCAGTCCTTCTCCGTCCCGCGCCGGCAGAACCAGACGGTGCTCGACGTCGTCACCGAGATCCAGCGCGAGCAGGACCCGACGCTGTCCTATCGCTTCGCCTGCCGGGTCGGCATGTGCGGCTCCTGCGCCATGGTGGTGAACGGCCGCCCGCGCTGGACCTGCCGCACCCGCGTCTCGGAAGCCGCGAGCGCCGAGGGCGCGCTGCGGCTCGAGCCCTTGCGCAACTTCGCGGTGGTCAAGGACCTCGTCGTCGACATGGCGCAGTTCTTCGACAAGTGGCGCGATGCTCATGGCTATTTCGCGCCGGCGGCGCGGCCGCCGGCCGACTTCGCCGTGGTGCCACCCGCAACGCCGGCGCGCCAGGCGGCGGATGCGGCGATCGAATGCATCGGCTGCGGCGTCTGCTATTCGGCCTGCGACGTGGTGGCGTGGGACAAGGACTATCTCGGCCCGGCGGCGCTGAACCGCGCCTGGACCCTCGTCAACGACGTGCGCGATGCCGGCCAGGCCGCGCGGCTCGCCGCGGTCGCCGGCGACGACGGCTGTCAATGCTGCCACACCCACATGAGCTGCACATCGTTCTGCCCCAAGGCGATCGCGCCCACCTATTCGATCGCCGGATTGAAGCGCTCGCTCTTCTGGCAAGCGCTGAAAGGCGGGACGCGATGACGGCCGCGCTCTTCCTCGCCCAGCGCATCAGCGCCATGGTGCTCGCGCTCGCGGTCGCGGTGCATCTCGCGACCATCCTCTACGCGATCCACGGCGGCCTTACGGCCGCCGACATCCTGGCGCGCACGCACGGCAACCTCGGATTCTTCCTGTTCTATTCCGTGTTCGTCGCCGCCGTCGCCTTCCACGCGCCGATCGGGCTGCGCAACGTCATCCGCGAATGGACGTCGTGGCGCGGCCCGAGCCTCGATGCCGTGCTCGCCGCCGTCGCGGTCGCGCTGCTGGTGCTCGGCATGCGCGCCGTCATTGCGGTCTACGTCGCATGATGCGGGCCTCGCACAAGCAGCCGGGATACGTCGCGGCACTGCTGCACCGCCTCTCCGGCATAGCGCTCGCGATTTTCCTGCCACTGCATTTTTTGGCGCTCGCGACCGCGCTCAACGGCGCCGCCGCGCTCGACTCTTTCCTCGCGATCACGCATGAGCCGCTGGTCAAGGCGAGCGAGTGCCTGCTGGTGGCGGCGCTCGCGACGCACATGACGCTCGGGCTGCGGATTCTGGCGATCGAGTTCCTCGACATCCGCGAGCGCACGGTCGCGGTGCTGACGGGCTGTGCGGCCGCGGTGTTTGCGGTCGGGTTGGCGTTCCTGCTCAACGCGGGGTGAGCGGCCGGCCGACGTCACGGATCGCGCTTGATGCCGATGACAGCGCTTTCGCGCGCGTCGAGCGCCTCGACGCGTATCTCGCCGAATCCGCAGTCCCGCATCCAGTCGATGCATTGCGCGGCAGTGTATTCGAACCCGCCGGCTGTTTCGATCAGCATGTTGAGGCTGGCCAGCAAGGCTTGCGCGCGGCTGCGTCGGTCGTCGTCGATGAGCGTATCGTAGACGACGAGGGCACCGCCCGGTGTGAGTGTGCGGTGGGCTTTCTGCAGCAGCATCTTCTTCGTCGACAGATCCCAGTTGTGCAGGATGCGCCCCATGACGAGCACGTCTGCGCGCGGCAATTCGTCCTTGAGGAAATCCCCGGGATAGAACCGCAGCCGCTGCCCCATCCCGTGTTCGCGCACGAAGCTCGCGAACGCCGGTTCGACCTGGGGAAGATCGAAGCCGCCGCCGCCGAGGTGCGGATGTACGCGGGCGATCTCCACCGGCACGCAGCCCTGCGCGGTCCCGATATCGATCACCGTGCGGTAGGAATGCCAGGGAATGACGCGCGCCAGCATCATGGCCGGCAGCAGGCTGCCGCCGGACATGCCGGTGAGGAACGCCTCGAGCGCCGAATCGTCGGCGTAAAGTGCCGCGTAGCCGCCGGTGCCGAGCTCGCTTTGCGGCTCGCCGGTGCGTAAGGCCTGCGTCAGGTGCCTCCACCGCGGATAGAGGCGCACGTTGAGATGGTCGAGCCTGCCGCCGAGATATGAGGGGCTGCGGCGATCGAGAAACGGCGCGCAGTCCGCCCGGTTGGCGTAGCGCCCCTCCGCATCGCGGTCGAGCAATTCGAGCGCCACCAGGGCATCGAAGAAATCGCGCGCACCGCGCGGGTGCACGCCAAGCCGCTCGGCCAAGCCCTCGCAGGCGAGCGCGGCGCCGCCGAGCTCGGTGAATAGACCGAGCTCGACGGCGCTCAACAAGGCCTTGGATTTCCAGAACCCATATCCGATATCGAGAATGCGGTCCGGCGGTGATGGTGGCGTTCCTGTCGCCGTGCTCGTGCTCGTTGACGGACCGTCCATCGACCCGTCCTTCATGTCAGTTGATGCGGATCTGGGCGTCGCTGACGATCTTCTTCCACTGGTCGGATTCCGCCTTGAGCAATGCGCCGAACTCCTCCGATGTGCCGGTGGCCGGCTCGAAGCCGATCGCGGCGAGGCGGGCCTTGACGTCGGGCTGCGTCATGATCTCGGCGATGCGGTCGTGCAGCAGGTCGACAATCGCCTTCGGCGTGCCGGCCGGCACCACGGCGCCGGTCCAGAAGCCGACCTCATGGCCTTTGATGCCTTGCTCGTCGAGCGTCGGCACGTCTGGAACCGCCGGCGAGCGCTTGTGCGCGGCGACCGCGAGGCCGCGAATCTTGCCGTCCTTGATGAGAGGTGCGACCGCCGTCACCACGACGGGGAGGATCTGCGTCTGTCCGGCAACCGTCGACTGCACGGCGGGCAGGGCGCCCTGGAACGGAACATTGAGGACGTCGAGGCCATAGGTCAGCTTGAACAGCCACTCGGCGTAGAGGTGCGGTGACGTCCCGTAGCCGGGCGTCGCATAGCTGTACTTGCCGGGATTGGCTTTCAGCAGGGCGAGGAGCTCCTTCATGTTTGCCGCCGGCACTGCCGGATTGACCGAGAACATTTCCGGCGCCGCCGCGATGTCGATCACCGGCGTGAAGCTCTTGAATGGGTCGAACGGGACGTTGGCCTTGACGATCGGGGCAATCACGAAATCCGGCACGATGATGGCGATCGTCCGGCCGTCGGCCGGTGCGTGCGCCACCGTCGCGGTGCCGACCGCGCCGCCGGCGCCGGGCAGATTTTCCACGATGAATTGGCCGCCGAGCTTCTCCGTGAGCTTTTGCGCGACGATGCGGGCGATGAAATCGCTTGGCCCGCCCGCCGGATAGGGGACGACGATCTTCACCGGCCCGGCCGGATAGTCGGCCGCGCGGGCGGCCTCGCCCGATGCCGCGAACGAGCTCATCAGCGACGCCAGCATCAGCACGGATCTCAGCAAGCGCATGGTTCTCCTCCCATCTCGAACCGCTGCCGCCCTTCTGGAAGGCGACGCGGTCGAGACTACCGGCGGCTGGCATAATCAGGTAATTCGGATACGTGATTGTCTCATAACTATTTCGATAGGAGGGACCGCGATGCAGTGGAGCGACCGCATCGGCCGGCGGATCAAGCTGCGCGACATGCATATCCTGCTCGCGGTGGCGAAGTTCGGCAGCATGGGAAAAGCCGCGGCCGAGCTCGCGATGTCCCAGCCGGCGGTGTCGAAGGCGATCTCCGACCTCGAGCACGCGCTCGGCCTGCGGCTGCTCGACCGCAGCCCGCAGGGCGTCGAGCCCACGCCCTATGGCGACGCCCTCATGCGCTGCGGGACCGCGGTGTTCGATGATCTCAAGCAAGGCGTGAAGGAGCTGCAATTCCTGGCCGATCCGACGGTCGGCGAGCTGTCGATCGGGTGCACCGAGCCTTCGGCTGCGGGATTCGTCGCGGTCGTCATCGATCGATTTTCACGGGAAAATCCCAAGGCTGTGTTCGACGTCGTGACCGCTGACTTTACGGCGCTGCACACGCGAGAATTGCCGGAGCGCAAAATCGATCTCGCGTTCATTCCCATGACCGAGACGCCCTCGGAACACGATACGGTGAGCGAATGGCTGCTCGACGATCGCCACGTCGTCGCGGCGGCCGTGGACAGCAAATGGACGCGGCGGCGGCATCTCACGCTCGCGCAACTGGCGGACGAGCCGTGGGTTCTGCCGCAGCGCCAGTCGGCGGTCGGATCCTATATCTCCGAAGGGTTCCGGGCGGCCGGCTTGGACCTTCCGGATGCGAGCGTGCACACTTTTTCGCTCGCGCTCCACCAGCGGCTGCTGGCGACCGGGCGCTATCTCACGGCGCTGCCGCTGTCGATGCTTGACTACAACCGGCATCTGTCGCTCCGGCAGGTCGCGGTGGAATTTCCGGTGCGGCCACGTCCGATCTGGATCATGACGTTGCGAAACCGGACCCTGAGTCCGCTGGCGCAGCGCTTCATCGAGTGTGCGCGCAGGGTCGCGAAATCGCCGGCGAAGATTCGCTAGAGGACAATGGGCTCCGGCTGGACATTGCGAAGTTCGAGCAGCGTTTCAGCGCTCGATGGCCGCGACAATGGCACGCGCCACGTCCGCCAGCGCGGCGTCGCGCCCCGCGGAGTTTGCATCGGCTCGATGCGGTCGAGGCGCGTCATCTGATCGCCGAGCGAACGAGAACGTGGGGTGACCGGCGGCTGCGCGCCGCCGTCAGTCCGCCTTGCTCTCGGCATTCGGATCTGCCGCAGGTGCGACGGTGTCGCCGCGTTGCGCCAGCCGTTCGATCGCTACCATCTCGCGCAAGGCCTTTGTGATCGGCTTGGCGTTGAGATTGCCGCCCCATCTCGCGTCGCGCGGCACGTCGCGTCGTACGGTCGAACGCGCCGCGAGGTGGGCTCCCTCGTGCACTGTCACGTGCGGCACGATGCCGACCCGCGCCGCCAGCACGACGCGATCCTCGAGCGTCACGCTGCCGCTCAGCCCCGACTGCGCGACGATGATGCAGTGGCGGCCGATCACCACGTTGTGTCCGATCTGCACCAGGTTATCGATCTTGGTGCCGTCGCCGATCATGGTGTCGCGCATCCCGCCGCGGTCGATCGTGGTGCCGGCGCCGATCTCAACGTCGTTGCCGATGACGACTCGACCTATCTGCGGAATCTTCATGTGCCCCGTGCGGCCCGACACGTAGCCAAAGCCGTCCTGCCCGATATGGCAGCCTGGATGGATGATGACGCGGTCGCCGAGCACGGAGTCGACGATCGTGCTGCCGGAGCAGATCGAGCACTCGGCCCCGATGCGCACGTCCGCGCCGATGACGACATTGGCGCCGATCATGCTGCCGGCGCCAATCGTCACGCGTGGACCGATCACGCCGCCCGGATCGACCGTCACGCCCGCTTCGAGCGTGGCGTTCGGATGCACATGAGCGCCCGGCATCGCACCGTCAGCCTCGAACGGCGAGGCCGGGCGCAGTCGATCGCGATGGAATTCGCGCGCCACCATGACGAAGGCCTGGTATGGATCGCGCGTGAGCAGCAGGTTGACGCCGGGTGGAGCGCGCGACGCGAACCGCTCGATCGACAGCACGGCTCCGGCGCCGGTCGTCCCCAGCGCGTCGGCGAATTTTCCGCTCTCGAGGAAGGCGAGGTCGGTCGGACCGGCGTGATCAATCGGCGCGACGCCGGTTATCTCATGCGACAGATCTGCGCCGTCACGTGGCACCGCGCCGGTGAGCGACGCGATATCGGCGAGCGACAGCGACGCCCGTCTGGTCGTAGCAATCATCAGTACGCCCCCACACGACCAAACTCGAACGTGTAGTCGAGTCAGCGCAAAGGCATCATACCATCTCGCTGGCCTTTGCAAACGAGCGGAGCCTGCATAGTCGTGCGACCCAAACGCGCGTCGCGGCACAATAAGAGCCCCCCGAAGGTCCGATTGAGCATGATCGCCGCCGCTACTGCTTCAAAGGCGCGCAGCGGATACCACCGCGCGCGCGACGTCGGCGAGCGTAGCGTCGCGCATGGGTTCGCTTGCAGTGCTCTCGGTGAGATAGGCCGACACGATCACGGGCGCTCCATGCGCGGGCCACAGCATGCCCACGTCGTTGGCGGTGCCGTGATGTCCGGTGCCAGTCTTGTCGCCGCAGCGCCAGCTGGCCGGCAGACCGGCGCGCAGACGCGTGTCGCCGGTGCGGTTGCCGATGAGCCATCCAGTCAGGCGCTCGCGCGAGGCCGACGTGAGTGCCGCGCCGAGCACCAGAGCCTCGATGTCCTTGAGCATGGAAAGGGGCGTCGTCGTATCGCGCGGATCGCCCGGGGTGGCCTCGCTGAGCATCGGCTCGATGCGGTCGAGCTGCGTCACCGGATCGCCGAGCGATCGCGCGAAGGCGGTCACGCCTTGCGGGCCGCCGAGGCTCGCGAGGATCAGGTTGGCGGCGGTGTTGTCGCTCAACGTGATGGCCGCCTCGCACAATTGCGCGAGCGTCATGCCGTCGCGGCCCGCATGGTCCTTGGTGGCCGGCGAGTAGGCGACGAGATCGGTCGCCGCGAACCTGATCCGGCGGTCGAGCTGCTCGCGGCCTTGGTCGACTCGCCGCAGGATCGCGCCGACCGACAGCAGCTTGTGCGTGCTGCACATCGGGAACCGCTCGTCGGCGCGATGCACGCTGAAAAGGCGCGATCCGACATCGAGCACCGCGACGCCCAAGCGCCCACCGCTGCGGGCCTCGATCGCGGCGAGCGCGTCATTACGCGGCGTTGCAGCCGCGGCCTGCGAACGGCGTATCTTGAGGCCGATCGCCGCCGTCGCCACGCTTCCAATGAGTAACGCGCGTCGCGTCGGCATCGGCTCGATTACACCACCCAGATGCACGGCCGCTCGCCGGTCGGGTCGACCTCGACGATGGCGCCGTTCGGGATCGCCTGCGTGATGTCCGCGTCGAACCCGGAGATCATCGTGAAGTCGGCGAGCGCGGCGCCCTGCGCCATGATCGGGTTGACGGCGTTGAGCACGAGCGCCGCCGGCATGACGCCGCGTGATTTCATCTCGTAGAGCATCCAGGCGGTGGCGACGCCGCCTTTGGCGGCATCGAGCACGAGCACGCGGCCGACATAGCTCTCGCCGGCCAACTTATGCTGCGGCCGGGAAAATACGCCATTGATGCGGTCGAGATCGTAGCGCGCCGAGAAGCCGTCCTTGGCGACGAGCGCCGGCGCGCGCACCTTCGCGCCCATGCCGGCCGTCGCATAGAAGACCTTGCCGTTCATCGTTGCGTCCTTGCGCCGATCCTCCCGCCCGCGCAGGCCGCCTCGACGCAGGCGGCCATCGACATCAGCGCCGGGCGATAGCCGTAACCACCGATGATGTTGGTGAGCTTGGCCGAGTTGGTGGCGAGCCGCTTCCAGCCGTTCGCCTCGGCCATCTCGCGCGCGTAGCTCTGGTAGAAGCACATGCCGGCGAGCACGGTGCCGCCCGCGGCCTCGATGCGGCGCGTCAGCCCCATGCGGTCGGCGTCGGGCTTCACCTGCGGGCTCGTGATGGCGAGCAGCGGAATGTCGGCGTGCCGTCCGTCGAGCAGGTCGGCGACTTGGCTCATCTCGACGAGGCTGAGCTGCGGCGCCGAAAAGACGACGAGATCGACCGTGTCGATCTCCTTCGCGTAGGCGGACTGAAAGACACGGATATCAGCCTCGGTCACGTCATGCGTGCGGATGTCGCCATCCGGGATCACGTCTTCGAGCCGTTGCGCCTCCGGCGTAATACAGACCATGTGAAACAGCGCGACCGAGCCGTAGCTCGCGAGGGCCGCGCCGAAGTGCTTCATCTCGTCCGAGCCGGGCACGCGGTCGAGGCCGACCAGCGCCGGCACCTGCCAGTAGTCGCCCGCAAGGCGCCCGACGATGCCGCCGAGCGCGCCCCAGTCGTTGAGGTCGCGCGGCGTCGCGGCGCATTGGATCAGCAAGGTCGCGCGCCGGTGCGCGTCGAGATGATAGCCGTAGCGCGGCGTGCGGCCGGTCAGCCCGGCGCTGAGCGCCGACGGGCCGCCCTCGAAGTTCGAGCGCGCGCCGCACACGCTGTTGGAATAGATCACGACGCCAGTGTCGCCATAGGCGACATGCTCGCCCCGCACCGGCGGCATGATGGTCTGGTAGTTGATGCAGGTGTCGGTCATCAGCACGCCGAGCGCCTCGAACGCGTGAATCGTGCGGCGCTCGAGATCGAGCATCCAGGGCTGGTGCTTGAGCTTGTGTGCCGATGCGAAATCGGTGCCGCGCGGATCCGTGATGGTCGGCACGCGCACGCGCCGCTGCGCGGCCGGCAGGCGCGCCCACGCCTCGAGCCACTCGACGCCGGCGAGCCCGAGCGACTCCGTGTCCGCCATGATGTGCGCCTGCGTCACCGGCACGAAATCCTCGGCGCCGAGATAGCCGCCGACGCGGATCTGGTGATCGATCGCCCATTGCACGGCCGGCCCGAACGCGCCGGCCTGCATCGCGGTTTCTTCGTCGGTGAGCCGCACGGGCTACTCCGCGACGCCGGCGGCGCGGATCAGCGGCGTCCACTTGGCGACCTCGGCGGCGACGAGCTTGCCGAGCGACTCCGGCGTGCGCTGCTCGCCGGGCGGCGGCAGGTCGGCGCCGAGCTCGGCCAGGCGCTTGGCGAGCAACGGGTCGCGCATCGCCTGGTCGAGCGCGGCGTTGAGCTTGGCGATGATCGGCTGCGGCGTGCCCTTGGGCGCGAACAGGGCGGTCCACGTGATGGTGATGAGGTCGGGCATGCCGGCTTCGGCTGCGGTCGGCACGCTCGGGATCGCCTTGGCGCGCTCGGGCGCCGTCACCACGATCGGCTTCACGCCGCCACCGAGGATCTGCGGGCTCGCCGAGATCACCTGGTCGAACAGGGTCTCGATCTGGCCCGCCAGCAGGTCGTTCTCGGCCTGCGACAGTCCGCGATAGGGCACGTGCTGCACCTCGATCTTGGCGAGGCTTTGGAACAGGAGCAGCGTGAGATGCGAGCTTGAGCCCGTGCCGGCGCTGCCCATGGCGATCCGGCTTCGCTTGGCGAGCGCGACCACGTCCTGGAGCGTCGCGACCGGCAGAGCCTTCTTGACGATGAGCACCATCGGCGTGGTGGCGACCAGCATGACGGGCTCGAAGCTGGTGCGCGGATCGTAGGCGAGGTTCTTGTACATTCCGACACTTGCCGCGTGGGTGCCGATATTGCCCATCACCAGCGTGTAGCCGTCGGGGGCGGCCTTGGCGACGCGCGTCGAGCCGATGGTGCCGCCGGCGCCGGTCACGTCCTCGATGATCACCGGCTGGCCGAGCGTGCGGCTCATGTGGTCGCCGAGCACGCGGGCGAGCACGTCGGTCGGGCCGCCGGCCGCGAACGGGACCACGATGGTGATCGGGCGCTGCGGATATTGCTGCGCCGCAGCGGGCGCCGCGACGGCAATGAGTGCTGCCGCGAGCGCGACCGCGAGTATCCCGAGACGCATCGTTTCCCTCTTGCGGCCGTCGATCGATGCGGCGCTTGTTGCCTCGCATCCTTGCCGCGGATATTACCGGCCATGCTCCGTGCGTGCCAGACATTGTCGCGAACGCGATGCCGCATCGCTGCAGGCGGTGCGGTTCCCGCCGCTGGCTGACCAACCGTGGCGGGCATCACGCTCCACGTTCTCGCCTTCGTGTGGCTCGGCGCCTTCCTCGGCGCGCTTGCGGTCGGCGCCGCCGGCTTCGCCTTCGCGCTCGCCGCAAGTGCGCTGTGGCTGCATGTGCTCGACCCGCTGCGCGCGACATTCCTCGTCGCCGCCTGCGGCACCATGCTGCACATCGGCATCATCTGGCGCATCCGGCGAAACATCGAGCCGCGGCGGCTCGCGCCCTTCGTCGTCGCTGGCCTCGCGGGCGTGCCGATCGGCATCTATGTGCTCCCGCGTTTCGACCAGCACGCGATCAAGATCGCGCTCGGCGTCTTCCTCGTCGCCTACGGCCTCTACGCGCTGCTGGCGCCGCGCCTGCCGAAGGTCGCGCACGGCGGACGTGCCGCGGATGCGGCGGTCGGGTTCCTTTCCGGCATCCTGGGCGGGCTCGGCGGCTATTCCGGAGTGCTGCCCACCATCTGGACGCAGTTGCGCGGCTGGCCGAAAGAAGCCGCGCGCGGCGTCTACCAACCCTTCATCCTGGTCATGCAAATTGCTACCTTGGTGGCCGCCGGCTTCGTCACGTTCGATCCGACGTCGCTTGCCTTGATCGTTGCCGCGTTGCCGGCGCTGCTTGCCGGCGCCTGGCTCGGCTGGCTCGGCTTCGGGCGGCTCGACGAGCGCCGGTTCCGGCAAATCCTCGCCGTGATGATCGCGGCGTCCGGCGCCATGCTGGTGATATAGAAGGAAGAGCCATGCAGCTCGATCCCAAGGAAGTCGAGGAACTCGCCAAGGCGCTCTATGTGCGCGCGCTCAAGCTGCTGCCGCCCGACATCAAGCGCGGCTTCGCGCGCCTCACCGCGGCCGAGACCGACGCGACGGCGCGCACCATCCTCGGCACCATGGTGGAGAACATCGCGGTCGCCGAGCGCACCAACAACCTGCTGTGCCAGGACACCGGCATTCCGATCTACAACGTGACCATCGGCCGCCATGTCGATGTCGACGGCGTCGCGCTCACGGCGGCGATCCGCCGCGGCTGCGAGCGGGCGACGCGCGAGCATCCGCTGCGTTCCTCGGTGGTGCACCCGCTCACGCGCAAGAACGAGCAGACCTCGTGCGGCGTTCGCATCCCGATCATCAACGTCGAGTTCGACGAGCGCGACGAGACGGTCGCGATCGAGATGATCCCGAAGGGCTCCGGCTCGGAGAACGGCTCGTTCCTGCAGATGCTGATCCCGGCCGACGGCTCAGCCGCGATCAAGCGCTTCGTCATCGACCGGGTGATCGAATGCGGCGGCCGGGTGTGCCCGCCGACCATCGTCGGCGTCGGTATCGGCGGCACGTCGGACCTGTGCATGCATCTCGCCAAGATCGCGGCGACGCGGCCGCTCGGCACGACTTGTTCCGATGCCGAAGGCGCCAAGATCGAGGCGGAGCTGAGTGAGGCCGTGAACGAGCTCGGCATCGGCCCGCAGGGGCTCGGCGGGCGCGCGACCTCGTTCCGCGTGCATGTGGAAGTCGCCGCGACCCACATCACGATGAATCCGGTCGCCGTGAACATCCAATGCCACTCGGCGCGCCGGGCTGTGGGGCTGATCACGCCGGGCGGCGTGTCTTTCGTCTGAGCGCATGTTCCGGCGAAAGCCTGCCCCGGACCTGATCCGGGGTGGTCACCGGTTCGCCGACAAGAACATGCGCCAAGCATAGAGAGTCACCATGCCGCATCACGTTCTCGACATGCCGGTCGGCGACGCGCAGGTGCGCGCGCTCAAGGTCGGCGACACCGTCACGCTGGAAAAGACCCTGTTCGGCATCCGCGACGCGACGCTGATCGCGATGTTCGACCGTGGCCGCACCACGCGCTTCGACCTGCGCGGCCATGCGGTGGTGCACACGGCGCCGAACGTGCGCAGGGTCGATCCGCGGCCGAGCAACGCTTGCCCGTACGAGCCGCTGTGCATTGGCACCACCACGTCGATGCGCATGGAGCGCTTCACCCGTCCGCTGATGCAGCGCGACGGCGTGCGCATCTTCATCGGCAAGGGCGGCATGGGACAGGGCACGCTCGACGCCTTCCGCGATCTCGGCGGCGCCTATCTGGCGGTGGTCGGCGGCGCGGCAGCGCTGCAGACCACCTGGATCGAGGCGATCGAGGACGTCGACATGGACGACCTGCATCCCGAGTCCCTGTGGAAGTTCCGCATCAAGGGTTTTGGCCCGCTGCTGGTGACGATGGATTCGCACGGCGGCTCGCTGCATGCGGACGTGAATGCAGCCGCGCTTGCACGGCGCGACGCGGTGCTGGCGAAGCTGGGTGCGGCCGGATGAGGGGCAACATGAGTCGTAGGGTGGGCAAAGCGAAGCGCAGCGGAGCGTGCCCACGCGTGGGCGCGGCGCTACGCGCCTTTGCCCACCCTACGGGACCTCGCGGCGAGGTGCGATGAACCAGATCGACACCGACATCCTCATTCTCGGCGCCGGCGGCGCCGGGCTCTTTGCGGCGCTGCACGCCAAGAAGGCCAATCCCGCGCTTGACGTGACGATTGCCGTGAAAGGCCTGCTCGGCAAGTGCGGCTGCACCCGCATGGTGCAGGGCGGCTACAACGTCGCGCTCGCCAAGGAAGACTCGATCGAGCGCCATTTCATGGACACGATCGAGGGCGGCGCCTGGCTCAACGACCAGGATCTCGCCTGGCTGCTGGTCACCACCGCGCCGATCCGCATCCGCGAGCTCGAGAACGAGCTCGGCTGCTTCTTCGACCGCAATCCGGACGGCACCGTCCATCAAAAGGCCTTCGCGGGACAGACCTTCGACCGCACGGTGCACAAGGGCGATCTCACCGGCATCGAGATCATCAACCGCCTGGCAGAGCAGGTGTGGCGGCGCGACGTGCGCCGGCTCGAGGACCACCGCGCCATCGATTTCATTCCGGCTGCCGACGGCTCCGGGCTTGCCGGGGTGTACATGCTCGACATGCGCGGCGGCGAGCCGCTGTTCGTGCGCGCCCGCGCGACCTTGCTCGCGACCGGCGGCGGCCCGACCATGTACAAGTACCACACGCCGTCCGGCGACAAGTCGTGCGACGGCATGGCGATGGCGCTGCGCGCCGGCCTGCCGCTGCGCGACATCGAGATGGTCCAGTTCCACCCGACCGGCCTGCTCGCCGGCGAGGGCACGCGCATGACCGGCACCGTGCTCGAGGAAGGCCTGCGCGGCGCCGGCGGCTATCTCACCGACCGCACCGGCGAGCGCTTCATGTTCGGGTACGATCCGCGCGGCGAGCGGGCGACGCGCGACATCGTCAGCCGCGCCATCCAGGACCGCATCCGCTCGGGTTACGCGAGCCCGCATGGCGGCGTCTATATCGAGATGGGCCATCTCGGCCCCGCCAATGTCCGGCGCGACTTCAAGGGCATGGTCGAGCGCTGCGCCGACTGCGGCTTCGATCTTGCCGGCGGCCGCGTCGAGGTGATCCCGACCGCGCACTACATGATGGGCGGCGTGGTGTTCGCGCCCGACTGCACGACGCTGATGCCGCGCCTGTTCGCAGCCGGCGAGGACACCGGTGGCGTGCATGGCGCGAACCGCCTCGGCGGCAACGGTGTTGCCAACTCGACCGTGTTCGGCGGCCTCGCCGGCGCCTCCATGGCGGCGAAGACCAACCGCGCCGCCGCGCTGCCCGATCCCGACCCGGCGGCGCTCGAACGCGCGTGCGCGCGCGCCTTCGCGCCGCTCGGGCAGAAGCGCGGCGATCTCGGCGCGATCCGCGAAAAGCTCTACGACGTGATGTGGAACCAGGTCGGCATCCTGCGCACCGGAGGAGCGCTTGCGCGCGGCGCCGCCGCGCTCGATGCGCTCGCGCGCGATGTGGCCGACAGCGGTGTCGCCGACACCGACCGGCGTTACAATCTCACCTGGATGGATCGCCTCAACCTGGAGAACCTGATCCTGGTGAGCCGCGCGATCTGCGCCGCCGCGAGCGCGCGCACCGATAGCCGTGGCGCGCACTTCCGCGAGGATTTTCCGACCATGTCCGATCTTGCTGCATCGCGCTATACTTTGACGCGCATGGCGGGCGATTCGCCATCAGTCGACACCGCCCCAGTCGACTTCACGCGCGTACGACCGGGGGAGTCGCTCATCGAAAAAGCGGCTTAACGCCGCGGCCGGGCGACCGGCTTGCGGTCGCCGGCCTCGGTTGCCACATTTCCGGCGATAAGCGCGCGGAGCATGGACCGATGTCAATACGCAGACAGCCGACGGAACCGGAAATCATTCCTCCCGGTCAGGAGCCCACCGATTGGCGGAACGGGCGCCCCGACCCGTGGGCGCAATTCAGCGTGCATGGCACGCATCGTATCTATGTGCGCCGGATCGGACCGGTTGGGATTTTGCTGCTCGCGGCGCTGATCGGCACCATTGTGGCGCTGGTGTTCGTCATGATGGTCGGCGCCTTTTTCGTCGCGGTTCCGGTCGCGATCCTCTTGTTCGTCGCCGCCGTCGTCGGCGGCCTGATGCGGCGGTACATGCGACGGTAGACGGCTCAGCTGAACTTCCGCTTCAGCAGCTTCTCGGCATTCCCCACATACACCTTGCGCCGATCCGCCTCGCCGAGATCCAGCCGGTCGATCGCCTCGATGGTCGGCCGGATCGGGCCGAGCGGGGTGTCTGTCGCGAACACGATCTTGTCGGCGCCGAAGAATTCGAGCCCGCACGCGATGCCGCATTTGCCGCCGAACATCGCGGTGTCGGCGTAGAAGTCGCGGAAGTAGTCGAGATGCGGGCGCTTGAGCGAGCTCAGCACCTGCGAATAGTCCTCGTCCGAGGTGCGGCTGCCGAGCACGTCGAGGCCGGCGCCGACGCGGCCGTCGAAGAACGGGATCATGCCGCCGCAGTGGTGGGTGACGATCTTGATCGCGGGATGGCGGTCGAACAGCCCCGAGAAGACGAGCCGGCTCATCGCCACCGAGGTGTCGTAGGGCCAGCCGAAGCACCACCACATCTCGTAGCGCGACTTCGCCTCGCCCGCGTAGTCGGTCATCGCGGCGGTGCGGCCGGGATGCAGCCAGATCGGCAGGTCGAGCGCCGCCATCTCGGCGAAGGCCGGGCGGAACGCCGGATCATCGAGCGGCCGCCCCGCGATGCTGGTAAAGACCTGGATGCCGCTCGCGCCGAGGTCGTTCACGGCGCGGCGCGTCTCGGCGAGCGAGCCATCCACGTCGGTGAGCGACACTGCGGCAACGAACCCGGCGAAGCGGTCGGGATGCTTGCGGCACAGCTCCGCCATGGCGTCGTTGCCGATGCGGGCAAGCTGCAATCCGGTCGCGCCCTTGGCGAGGTCCTCGATCGGCGGATTGGGCAGCGAGATCACCTGCCGATATTCGCCGTAGTCGTCCATCTCGCGAAAGCGCAGGTCGAGGTCGAACAGCTTTTTGACGTTGCGCAGCCGCTGGCCGATATTGGTGAGGTTGGGCGCGACCGCGATCATTTCCTGGAAGAAGCGCTCGGGGAAGATGTGGCAATAGATGTCGATCAGCGGGTACCCGGCCATCGTCTCCTCCTCGAACCTGCGGTGTGGTTGCGCGATCTTCCACCAGGCGCGCTGCGGCGTAAACCAAGAAGAACACACCCATGCTGCCTGAGCTCACCGGCGCGACGCGCATCCATCTCATCGTCGGCGACCCGATCGCGCAGACGAAATCGCCCGCCGGGCTCACGCGCGTCTTTGCCGAGCGCGGCATCGATGCCATGTGCGTTCCGATGCAGGTGGCGGCTGCGGATTTTCCCGCCTTCATGGCCGCGGCAAAGCGCGTGCGCAACATCGACGGCATCGTGGTCACGGTGCCGCACAAGTTCGCGGCGCTGCGCCACTGTGAACGCGCAAGCGATCGCGCGCGCGTGCTCGCCGCCGTCAATGCGATGCGGCGCGAGCGCGACGGCGACTGGCATGGCGACATGACCGACGGCGTCGCGCTCGTCGCGGCGCTGCGCGCGAGCGGCCGCGAGCCGAGTGGGCGGCGGGCGCTGGTCGTCGGCGCGGGCGGCGCCGGCTCCGCCGTCGTGCTCGCGCTCGCGGACGCCGGCGCGCGCGTCGCCGTGCACGATATCGATGCGGCGCGGCGCGAGGAACTGCGTGCGCGCCTCGCGCCGCGGGAGATTGCGGTCGGTTCCGCCGATCCGGCCGGCTTCGATCTCGTCGTCAACGCGACGCCGCTCGGGATGACGGCGGG
>DATBZM010000079.1:0-12355 GCA_036513175.1 Xanthobacteraceae bacterium
CGCGCTCCTTGAGCCGACCGAGATGAAGGTCGGCGGCCTCGCGCTTCTCGGCTTGTTCGTAGCGCGCCCAGCACCATACCGCGACGCCGAGGCTGCGCAGGTCGGACATGATGCGGACGAGCGCCGGATCCGTCGGCCCAATGACCGACGGATCGGCGCCGGACAGCAGCCCGAGATCCCATTCGGGTGGCGCGATGCAGGCCGCCTCGAAATCGGTCCAGCAGGCGCCGTCCGCGGTCATCAGCACGTTGCCGAGATGCGCGTCCCCGTGCACCGGCCTTGCGGATGTCGCGAGCGAGGCGAGCCGCGTCACGATCGTCTCGTGCGCATTGAGGAGAAAGGCCCGATCGGCGGGCGCGAGCGCCGGCGCGGCAGATGGCGATTGCAGCGTAGCGCGGACCTTGTCGAACTGGGCTGCGAGTGTCGGCAGCGCATCGGGGAAATCGGTCAGCGCGGCGTGCACGGCAAGCAAGGCTGCCGCGGCCTGATTGCTGTCGCTCTCGCAAGCCGGGCGGTGGGGCATGAATTGCCAAAGCGTGACGGCGAGATCGCCGACGATATGCGGTCCGGCCGGCAGTTCGGCGCAAGGCGGCACGATCGGGGCATTCTTGGCGGCGAGATGCCGAGCAATTGCGACCTCCCGCCCGATGCCGGCCAGGTCTGATTGGAACGGACCACGCGAAAATACGCGCGCGACGACCGGCAACGGGTCGAGCCTGACACTGACGTTGTTCGCATCCATCAGCAGGCGCGGCTCGATCGCTGCGGCGCCAAGGCGCCGCGCCACATCCGCGGCCGCCTGCATGGCGCGCCGGCACCGCGCATTCTCAGGCATTGTGGTCTCGCGGCCGCGTCACTTGCCACGCCAGCGCCGCAGCCGCCACGAGCAGGATCGCCGCCAGCAGGAACGGCGCGCCCGGCAGGTCCCAGCCGCGTCCCGCGCCGATCGCATAGGCAAAGAGTTGCGCGAAGACCACCGGCGCCACCAGGTTGGCGATGCCCTGGATGCTCGCATTGGCACCCTGCAGCTGGCCCTGCTCGAACGCCGAGACGCGCGCGCTCATCAGGCCGTTCGCGGACGGCGAGGCGAGACCCCACAGCGCCATCAGCGGCACGCCGACACAGAAGAGCCATCCGCTCGTTGCCACACCGTAGACCGCAAAGCCGAGCACGCCGAACACGAGCCCGATTGCGAGCGCGCCGCGTTCGCCAAAAAGCTTGATGGCGCGGCCGACGAGGCCCGCCTGCACCACGATGGCGCAGACGCCGACCAGCGCCAGCGTGAAGCCGATCGGCCGCTCGCCCCAGCCGTAGCGGTAGCTCGCGTAGAGCACGAACACGGTCGGCAGCGCCACATGCGCCATCTGGGCGAGGAAATTCGCGGCCGCAAGGCCGTAGAGCTCGTGGTGCGTGCGCAACAGCTGGAGCGAGCCGACCGGATTGGCGCGCCGCCAGGAAAACGGCATGCGCCGCTCCGCCGGCAGCGACTCCGGCACGACGAAGAGCCCATAGAGCCCGTTGAGCAGGCTCGCGGCGGCGGCCGCCCAGAACGGCAGGCGCGGGTCGAGCGCGCCGAGCACCCCGCCGAGCGCGGGTCCGATCACGAAGCCGGCGCCGAACGCCGCGCCGATCATGCCGAAGCGCGCCGCGCGCTGCTCCGCCGGCGTGACGTCGGCGATATAGGCAAACGCCGTCGAGACGCTCGCCGACGCGACGCCGGAAACGACGCGGCCGGCGAACAGCCAGATGAGGCTCGGCGCGAGCGCCATCACGACATAGTCAAGGCCGAGCCCGAAATTGGAGATGAGGATCACGGGCCGGCGGCCGAACCGGTCGGATAGCGCGCCCTGCACCGACGAGAAGATGAACTGCATCAGCGCCCACGCGGTGCCGAACAGGCCGACATATTCCGATGCGCGTGCGGTGTCGCCGGCGACGAAGCTCTCGATCAGCTTCGGCAGCACCGGGATCACCATGCCGAGCGCCAGCATGTCGAGCAGCACGCTGACGAAGATGAAGGCGAATGCGGCTTGGCGAAGAGGTGGGATTGATTCAGGCGCCATGACCGCTCCGTCATGCCCCGCGAAAGCGGGGCATCCAGTACGCCGCAGCATCGGCAACAGATCGCCAGCGTCTGTGGTTACTGGATCGCCCGCTTGCGCGGGCGATGACGGGGGGGCTTGTGGGAGCGCCGATCATCGCAATATTGATCATCGTTTCTTCGCCCGCCCCGCAAACGGGTTCGCCTTCTCGCGCAGCGTGATGCGGATCGGCACGCCGGGGAGGTCGAAGGTCTCGCGCAGGCCGTTGGTGAGGTAGCGCAGGTAGGCCTCGGGCACGGCGTCGGCGCGACTGCAGAAGAGCACGAAGCTCGGCGGCCGCGTCTTCGGCTGCGTCATGTAGTTGAGCTTGAGCCGGCGGCCCGACACGGCCGGCGGCGGATGCGCCTCGGTCGCGCCTTCGAGCCAGCGGTTGAGCGCATGCGTCGGCACGCGCTTGTTCCACACCGCGTGCGCGTCGACCACCGCCTGCATCAGCCGGTCGAGGCCTTCGCCGGTCAGTCCCGACACCGCAACCACCGGCACGCCCCTGAGCTGCTGCAGCCGGCGCTCGGCCTCGGCGCGCATCTTGCCGATCGCGCCCGCCTCGCGGTCCTTGAGGTCCCACTTGTTGAGGCCGATGACCAGCGCACGCCCCTCGCGCTCGACCAGATCGGCGATGCGCAGATCCTGGTCCTCGAAGGCGGCGGCCGCGTCCATCAGCAGCACCACGACCTCGGCAAAGCGGATCGCCTCGAGCGCGTCGGACACCGAGAGCTGCTCGACCTTCTCCTCGATCCGGGCGGGGCGGCGCATTCCTGCCGTGTCGTGCATCAGGAAAGCACGGCCGCGCCACGTCAGGCCGACCGCGATGGTGTCGCGCGTGATGCCGGCTTCCGGGCCGGTGAGCAGGCGCTCCTCGCCGAGCAGGCGGTTGACCAATGTCGACTTGCCCGCATTGGGACGCCCGACCACGGCGACGCGGATCGGCCGCGCCTCGTCGGGCTCGGCCTCCTCGCCATCCGCCTCGTCCGCCGGCGCGGTCGCTTCGGGCAGCGCGGCGCGCAACGCGTCGTAGAGCTCGGACAGGCCCTCGCCATGCTCGGCGGAAACCGCGATCGGCTCGCCGAGGCCGAGCCCGTAGGCTTCGTAAACGCCCGCTTGACCCGCTCGCCCTTCGCTCTTGTTGGCGACGACGATTGCCGGCTTGCCGGATTTGCGCACCAGCTGGGCGATCTCGCGGTCGCTCGGCATGACGCCGGCACGCGCGTCCATCAGGAACATCACCGCGTCCGCGGATGCGATCGCGGTTTCGGTCTGCGCACGCATCCGCCCGGTGAGGCTCTCGGGCGCCGCCTCCTCGAGGCCGGCCGTGTCGATCGCGGTGAATTCGATATCGCCGAGCCGCGCCTCGCCTTCGCGCCGATCGCGCGTCACGCCCGGCTGGTCATCGACCAGCGCCGAACGCCGGCCGATCAGCCGGTTGAACAGCGTGCTCTTGCCGACATTGGCACGGCCGACGATCGCGACGGAAAAGCGCATGGGATGCTCACGGCCAGGTCCCGCGCGATCGGCTCGCCTCAGCGCGAAGCCGGCCAGGCTGACGGCTGCGCTTGCGGCTGCGCGGTTGGCCACGCAGCCGGCGCCTGTTGCGCGGGCTGTTGCGGCGGCGGCTGTTGCGCGGGCCATGGCGCCTGCGCCTGCTGCGGTTGCGGCGCCTGCGCCTGCGGCCCCGGCTGCTGCGCGGTCGGGCGCGGCCGCGCCGGCTTCGGCTTGGTCAGCTTGGCGACCTTGGGCTTCGGTTTGGGCTTCTCGTCCGCCTTCGGCTCGACCTTGTCGGCGGTCGCCTGGGCGGCCGTGGCGACCGGATCGGGGCCCGGCTGCGGCGGCTCCTGGTAGCCTTTCACCAGCTCGGGCGGGATGCCCTGCTCGACGCCCGGCACGCCGCCCGGAAACACTTCCTGGCGCACGCCGGGCAGCTTTTTCTTGGTGTCCCAGAACTGGAACGTGTCGAGGCTGTCGCAGCCCGCAAGCAGGCCCGCGAACGGGACGAGCAGCATGCCGAGCAATACGGCGCGAAAAGCACGCATCGCGTCTTCTCCTTCGAGCATGATCTTTCCCGAAAACCGGCGTCCACTTTTCGGGATCATGCTCTAGCCCTTCGGCGCGTCGGGCGTGATCGCCGTCAGGATGTCGACCCGCTGGCGCAGCGCCGGGGGGCTCTCGGAATCGTCATGCACCATCTTGATCCATTTGCGCATCGCCGGAACGTCGCCTGCCTTCCAGGCCGCGACCGCGAGCAGCTCGCGGGCGCTGTGGCGGAACGGGCCTGTGCCGGTCGCCAGCGGCGCGAGCCGCCGGTCGACGTCGGCGAGCGGCGCGCTGTCGACCACCAGCATGCCGGCGCGCAGCGCGGCGAAATCCTCCAGCGGCTGGCCGACCGACGAGCTCTTGGCGACGTCGTCATAGGCCGCGACCGCGGCCTTCGGATCGCGCTGCTCGATCTCGGCCGCCTCGCGCAGCCGGGCGAGCGCGCGATAGCCGGTCGTTCCCTTCTCGGCGATCGCGGCGAAAGCCTTCTCGGCCTCGTCGTGCTTGCCCTGCTCGGCCAAGAGCGCCGCGGCGGTGAACTGGGCGCCGAACTGCTCGGCCTGCTTGGTGCGCCAGTAGTCGTAACCGCGCCAGGCCGCGACGCCGATGACGATCAGCACCGCGAGCGCGATGACGAGATTGCCATAGCGCTCCCACAGCTTGGTGAACTGGTCGCGGCGTACTGCCTCGTCGACTTCGTCAAAAATATCGGACACGAATGGCCCTTCCGGCACGGCCGGGCTCGCGGCCTGCCGCCAGCCCTTGTGGTGATGTGGTGGTCGGGTTTCCCGGAAACCGCGGCGTCCCGCCCGCGACCCCCTTGGGAACGCCCTCAAGGCCTCAACCCGAGGCCTCCCCTCGACTGGCATTAAAATAGAGATATGGCGGCGGGATGGCAAAAGCCATGCAGCCGTATGCTTAAATCCCCGAAACTACACGGTTTTCTTGAGCGGATAGACGTGCTCCGGCCCCGGAAAGGCACGCGAGCGGACCTCCCGCGCGTAGTCCGCGACCGCCTTGCCGATCGAGGGGCCGAGCTCGGTGTAGCGCTTGACGAATTTGGGCACCCGCGGCGAGAGGCCGAGCATGTCCTCGAGCACCAGGATCTGCCCGTCGCAGGTGGCGCTCGCGCCGATCCCGATGGTCGGGATGGCGATCTCCTTGCTCACCCGCGCCGCGAGCGGCTCGGCCATCGCCTCGAGCACCACCGAGAAGGCGCCGGCGTCCGCGACCGCGCGCGCATCGTCCTCGTGGCGCGCCCAGTCGGCGGGGTCGCGCCCCTGGGCGCGGAAGCTGCCAAGCGCGTTGATCGCCTGCGGCGTGAGGCCGACATGCGCCATCACGGGGACGCCGCGCTCGGCCAGAAACGCGATGGTCTCCGCCATGCGGCGGCCGCCCTCGAGCTTGATGGCGCCGCAACCGGTCTCCTTGAGGATGCGCGCCGCCGACATGAAGGCCTGCTCCCGCGACGCCTCGTAGGAGCCGAACGGCATGTCGACCACGACCAGCGCGCGCTTCGAGCCGCGCATCACGGCGTGGCCCTGCAGGATCATCATGTCGAGCGTCACCGGCACCGTGCTCTCGAGCCCGTGCATCACCATGCCGAGCGAGTCGCCGACCAGGATCACGTCGCAATGCTCGTCGAGGATGCGCGCGGTGTGCGCATGATAGGAGGTGAGCGCGACGATCGGCTCGCCGCCCTTGCGGGCGCGGATGTCGGGCGCGGTGAGGCGCCGCTGCTCGGCGTGGGTCGACATCTACACCACCAGCGCGTGCGAACTGAACACCGGGATGCCGATGAATAGCGGATGGAAGAAGAAGCCGAGCAGCAGATAGATGATCGTGCCGACGATGACCGCGATGACGTCGTTGCGTCGCCCGCCGATCGCGATCGCAGGCGCGCCGGCGTCGGCGCGGCGCTTGAGCGAGATGCGGTCGAACACCGCCCAGGCGAGGATCGAGCCGAACAGGATGATGCCGCCGAGATCGCCGTTCGAGAGCAGATGCGCGAAGGCCCACAGCTTCACGCCGGCGAGGAACGGATGCTTGAGCTTGCGGTAGATGTCGCCGCGAATATAGGCCGCCGTCATCAGGACGATGGCGGGCCACACCAGCGCCACGGTCACGTGGCGCATCCAGATCGGCGGCGTCCACACCTGGATATAGCCGGTGGGGGCACGGTGGCCGAAACCCCAGACGATCAGCACGAGCCCGACGAACGCAACCAACGAGAACAGCGCGCGATAGGGCATGAGCCCGATGCGCGCGATCAACGCCGCGCGCGCCTCGCGCCGGGTGACGAAAATATGCGTCGCGATGAACACGACGAGACCGAGGATGAGGATTGCAAGACCCATGGGCCGCTCCCAGCAAAGCGGGCGGAGTAGAGGCCAAGGGCGGCGCGATGGCAAGTCGCCGCCCGGCAAGACTTCTCGCCGGGCGGCTGCAAATCGGTCTCAGGCTGCCGCAGCGGCGCGCGGCGGGAGCGCCGATTGTGCGATCGTCTTCTGCCAGGCCGGCAGCGCCATCAGGCTTGCGTGCCAGCGCCTGATTTCGCCATAGGGCTCGAGCGGGAAGCGGGCCTCGCCCGCATAGTTGAGCGGCGCGCCGAGCGCGAAGTCGGCGAGCGTGAGCGTGTCGCCGGTGACGAACTTGCGTGACTTGAGCTGGCCGTCGAGCACCTTCGCGGCGCGGTGGAGCATCTCGGTGCCTTTCGCAATCTGCGCGGCGTCGGGTTCGCCCATGTTGAACCAGGCCTTGACGAAATTCTCGAACAGCAGGATCGCGACGGCCGGATCCCAATGCGCGAGGTCCCAAAACTGCCAGCGCGTGACGTCGAGCCGGCCGCGCTCGTCGCTTGGCAGGAGCCCGCCTTGCGGCTTGCGGCCCGCGAGATACTGCATGATCGCATTCGCCTCCCACATGACGTAGTCGCCGTCGCGCAAGGTCGGCATCATCATGTTCGGGTTGAGCGCCGCATATTCGGGCGTCTTATGCTCGCCCTTGGAAAAATCGAGCGGCCGCACCGTGACGTCGAGGCCAAGATGGTTGGCGACCGCGATCGCCTTGAAGGCGCGCGGGCTCGGCGGGAAGGCGTAGATTTCGATGCTCATGACACTCTCCTGTGGTTGAACGTTGGCACGAGGGTAAAGAAACGGCGCGGCCGTGCGCTCAAGCGCTTTCGGCCCGTACGCGGAAGAACTCGAGAATCTTCGGCCAGCCGCCGTCGACCGCATTGCGCATCTTGGTGCCGGGCTCGGCACCCATTCGCTCGAACTTGCGATGCTCCAGCTCGACACGGGTCGCGTTCGCGCCGTCGGCGATGAAGCGCACCTCGACCTCGGAGCTGACCGTCGTGTCGGGCTTCCACTCGCTGTTGATGTCCCAGGTCATGACGAAGCGCTGGGGCGGCTCCCACACGACGATCCTGCCGACATTGGTCTGCGTGCCGTCCTCCGCGAGCTCGTACCAATGCCCGCCGAGCCGCGTCTCCATGGCGACCGCCTTGCGCGGGGTCTTGCCGATGCCGTGATCTTTCGGCCACCAGCGGTCGAGGCCCGCGGTGAACACCTCGAAGGCATGCGCGGTGCTCGCCTTCACGTGAATGGTCTTGCGCACCGGCGCGATGGCCACCGTCTGGTTCATGGTTCGTCCGTCCTTCCCTGTCTTTCCCGGGCGCTGCGTTCGACCTCGGCCTGGAATGCGGCGAGCGCATCGTCCCAGAACTGGTCGAGCCACTTGCGCAGCGCGCCGAGCCCGTGCGGGTCGATGTAATAGACGCGGCGTGTCCCTTCCGGCCGGTCGGCCACGAGGCCCGCCTCCTTCAAGACCTTGAGATGCTGCGACACCGCCGGCCGGCTGACCGGCAGCCCGCGCGCGATGTCGGTCACCGCATGCGGCCCGTCCTTGAGCCGTTCGAACACCCGCCGCCGGGTCGGGTCGGCGAGCGCCGACAATGCATTTCCGTAAGCCATAACTTACCGTAAGTCATGACTTACTCAATGTCAAGCAGTTGGGGCCGCCGTGCTATGGTCGAAAGAAACGGAGCGGTCGCATGACTCGCGGGTTGGGTCGCGTGCAGGACAAGGTCGCGCTGATCACGGGCGGCGCCTCGGGGATCGGCTTTGCGACCGCCGATCTCTTCGCTCGCGAAGGCGCCAAGGTCGTGATCGGGGATATCGATCGCATCGCCGCCGAGCGCGCCGTCGTAACGCTCGGCGCCTCGTTCCTCGCCCTCGATGTGACGCGCGAGGACGACTGGATTGCGGTGACCGACGCCGTGGTGCGCGAGCACGGCCGGCTCGACATCCTGGTCAACAATGCGGGCATCGCGCTGTCGCAGGATTTCGAGACGACGACACTCGACGACTGGCGCCGCGTGATGGCCGTCAACCTCGACGGCGTCTTTCTCGGCTGCAAGCATGCGGTGCGTGTGATGAAGGCGGGCGGCGGCGCCATCGTCAACCTCTCCTCGGTGGCGGGGCTGATCGGGGACCCGCGACTTGCGGCCTACTGCGCGAGCAAGGGCGGCGTGCGCCTGCTCACCAAGTCGGTCGCGCTGCATTGCGCGCGCCGCGGCTACGGCATCCGCTGCAATTCGGTGCATCCCTCCTTCGTCGAGACGCCCATGCTCGACGCAATGCTGGCGCGGGCGCGCGATCCCGAAAAGGCGCGCGCCGGCTACGCGGCGGCGGCACCGCTCGGCCGCATTGCCCAGCCCAACGACGTGGCGCAGATGATCCTGTTTCTCGCCAGCGACGAATCCGCCTTCACGACCGGCGCCGAATTCGTCGTCGACGGCGGCCTCACGGCAGCGTGACGTGACCCATTTCATCAACGAGCCGGAACGCAAAATCCCCGTGCGCGGCGACTACGAGGTCGTCGTGCTCGGCGGCGGTCCGGCCGGCATTGCGGCGGCGGCCGCTGCGGCGAGCGCCGGCCGCCGCACGCTGCTGGTCGAGCGCTATGGCTTCCTCGGCGGCATGGGCACGGCCGCAGGCGTGACTAATTTCTGCGGACTCTTCGCCAATGTGCATGGCGATATCCGCCGGGTCGTGCATGGCGTCGCCGACGATCTCCTCGGCCGCATCGGACGGCTCGGCGGCCTCAATGAGCCGCATCTCATCTTCGGCAAGACCAAGGCGCAGGCCTATGACACGGCCGCCTACAAGATCGCGGCCGACGACCTCCTGCTCGCGCGCGGCGTCGAGATTCTGTTCCATGCGCTCGCCTGCGGCGTCGTCGCCGAGCGCGGCGAGATCGCGGTGCTTATGGTCGAGACCAAGTCGGGCCGCTGCGCGGTGCGCGGCAAGATATTCATCGACTGCTCGGGCGACGGCGACCTCGCGGCCTGGGCGGGCGCGCAGTTCGAGCTCGGCGACGCCGACGGCAACCTCCTGTTTCCCACCACCATGTTCCGCCTCAACGGCGTCGACCCGCAGGCCGCCGGCGAGGCCTGGACCTCAATTCCGCGCCTGATGGATGAAGCCGAGAAGCGCGGCGCGCGCTTTCCGCGCAAGGGCGCGATCGTACGGCCGATGGGGCATCCGCAGGAGTGGCGCGTCAACGTCACCCAGCTCAAGAACGCCGCCGGCAGGGCGATCGACGGCACCGACGTGGACGAGCTCACCGCCGGTGAGATCGACGGCCGCCGCCAGGCGCTCGCCTTCTTCGACTTCCTCAAGCGCGAGGTGCCCGGCTTCGCGGCGAGCTACATCGTCGACATTCCGCCGCAGATCGGCATCCGCGAGACCCGCCGCGTGACCGGCGCCTACCAGCTCGGCGGCGAGGACGTGCTCGCCTGCGCGAGCTTTGCCGACACCATCGGCGTCAACGGCTGGCCGATCGAGGCGCATGTGGCGGGCAATGTCGAATGGCGCTGGCCGGACATTCCAGGCTCGCGCGGCTTCAATCACCTGCCCTACCGCATGCTGGTGCCGCTCGACACGCGCAATCTCCTGGTCGCGGGCCGCTGCGCCTCGATGACCCACGAGGGCCAGTCGGCGGCGCGCGTCTCCGGCGGCTGCTTCGTCATGGGCGAAGCCGCGGGCTGCGCCGCGCACCTGTCTCTCGCCGGCAATGCGACGCCAGCGGAGGTCAGCGTCGATGCGCTGCAGCAGTTGCTGGAGCGCAACGGCGTGTATCTCGGCCGCGATGTCTCGTAGTCGTCATTGCGCGCCCCGCGCACTGCGCCGTAGGGTGGGCAAAATCGCCTGCACGGCTGGTCCGCGTGGGCACGGCGCGCCCGCGATTTTGCCCACGCGGATGGACCGTGCTTCGCGCCGTGCCCACCCTACGGGATCCCGCAAATGAAGTGCCGCCTCGCTCTCGCATTCGTCGCCTCCTTCCTCGCCGCCCTTCCCGCCGCCGCGCAAACCTGGCCCACCCACACCGTCAAGCTCATCGTCCCGTTCGGCGCCGGCTCGACGCCGGACGTGGTCATGCGGCTGATCGCCGACCACCTCAAGGCAAAGCTCGGGCAGACCTTCATCGTCGAGAACAAGCCGGGCGCGAGCGGCAATCTCGGCACCGACGCGGTCGCCAAGGCCGAGCCCGACGGCTACACGCTCGGCCTCTCGATCGGCGGCCCGCTCGCGATCAACCCGATCCTGTTCGGCCAGTTGCCCTACGACCCGAAGAAGGATCTCACCTTCATCACCCTGCTCACGACCCAGCCGAGCGCACTCGCGGTCAACAACGAGCTCGGCGTCGGCAACGTCGCGGCGCTGATCGCGCTCTTGAAGAAGAACCCCGGCAAGTACAATTTCGGCTCGATCGGCGTCGGCTCGCTGTCGCATCTTGCCATGGAGGCGATCGCGCTCAAGAGCGGCACGCAGATCGTGCACGTGCCCTACCCGTCCTCGCCCGCCGCCGTGACGGCGCTGTTGCGCAACGACGTGCAGATGGTGTGCCTGCCGGCGATCTCGGTGACGCCGCAGGCCGCGGCCGGCAAGCTCAAGATCCTCGCGGTCTCGACCGCGCAGCGCTCGGCGCTGATGCCCGGCATCCCGACGCTCGCGGAGTCCGGCATCGACGTGCAAGCCGACGCCTGGAACGGCCTGATCGCGCCGGCCAAGACGCCGCCCGCGATCATCGCGGCGGTGCGCGCCGCTGTGATCGAGGCGCTCGTGGCGCCCGATGTCCGCGCCAAGCTCGCGGCGCAGATCATGGAGCCGATCCCGAGCACGCCGGAAGAATTTCGCGCCCGCATCGACGCCGACATCGCGCGCTGGGCGCCGGTGATCAAGGCGGCCAACGTCAAGGTGAATTGAGGCGCGCCCATCCGGCTTGCGCCTCGGGGCTCTCGAGCCAGCCCGCCGGCGGCTCGAAGCGGTCGACGTCGAGCGAGAACGACGGCGCGCCGGCGCGGATGTCGGCAAGCGTGTATTGCTCGACGAGGCCCGGCCGCGCGACCCACAGCGTCTTGCGCGAATCCCACGTGGCCCAGCTCGCGCCCTCGACGACCTGCGGATACTCTTCGAGCGAAAAACCGAAATCTTGACCGCTGCCGATCATGTTGTAACCCAGATACCGCACCTGCAGCGTCGGATATCCGTCAGCCGGCCTCAGTCCCCAACCGTCATCGCCGACGCACGCGACGCGATACCGTTTTCCGGCGATCTTTTCCTCGGTGCCCCAGTTGTCGCCCAGCCGCGTGAAGCCGTCGCGCGCGAAGCGCGATTCGATCACGGCCGACTCGTCGCCCAGGTGATGCGCGTTGTCGCGCGCGATCTTGAACGGGATCTCCTCGGACTCGACCAGGTCGCGACAGTCCCAGCCATGCGTCGCGAGCTCGCCGGGCGCCGCGAAATAGCCGCCGCCCGTCATCGGGCTCTCGACATGCACGAGTGTCTTGAGCCACGGCAATCGGCACGCCCCGCTCCACGTCGCGCCTCTCGAGCGCGTGCCGCGCGCCCGGTAGACCATGTACTGGCCGTCGAACGACACGTCGCAGTCGATCCCGTAGATCACGCCGCGAAACCACGAGCCTTCGGTGATCTGGTGCGTCACGGTGTCGATCGTGACCACGTGAAACAGCTTGGCGCGCTTGCGCTGCAGGACGACGACGATCGGCGCGTCCTTCGCGGCCAGCAGGTGAACGCGGGAACGGTGCGTGATCGGGGCCATGCGGTTGTTCGACTGCAGCTTAGCCCTGCCGCGACATAGCGGCATTACGGCGCGCTAGGCTGTCCGTCGGGTGGATGGTACGATCCCGGCACTCATCC
>DATBZM010000080.1:0-7835 GCA_036513175.1 Xanthobacteraceae bacterium
AAGACCTATTTCGAGGAAGTGGTGCGCCCGAAGCTCACCGAGGAGTTCGGCTACAAGAACCGGATGCAGGTTCCGGTCCTGGAGAAGGTGGTCATCAACATGGGCATCGGCGAGGGCGTCAACGACCGCAAGAAGGTCGAGCAGGCCGCCGCCGATCTCGGCCTGATCGCCGGGCAGAAGGCCGTGGTCACCAAGGCGCGCAAGTCGATCGCCACCTTCAAGGTGCGCGACGGCCAGGCGATCGGGTGCAAGGTGACGCTGCGCAAGACCCGCATGTACGAGTTCATCGACCGCCTCATCAATATCGGGTTGCCACGCGTGCGCGATTTCCGCGGCCTCAACCCCAAGAGCTTCGACGGGGGCGGCAATTACACGATGGGCATCAAGGAGCACATCATCTTCCCGGAGATCGACTACGACAAGGCGGCCGAGATCTGGGGCATGGACATCACGGTCTGCACCACGGCGCGCACCGACGAGGAAGCGCGCGCGTTGTTGACCGCGTTCAATTTTCCGTTCCGGCAGTGAGGTGGGCGTAACGCCACCTCAGACGCGGAAAGGGCAAGGAGAGCCTAATGGCTAAGAAGAGTTCGATCGAGAAGAACAACCGGCGGCGCAGGATGACCAAGAAGTTCTCCGGTCGTCGTTCGCGCCTCAAGGCGATTGCGATGGACAAGACCAGTCCGATGGAGGAGCGCTTTGCGGCGTCCCTCAAGCTCGCCGAGTTGCCGCGCAACGGCTCGGCGACGCGCATCCGCAACCGCTGCGAGGTGACCGGCCGGCCGCGCGGGGTTTACCGCAAGTTCAAGATGAGCCGCATCGCGCTGCGCGACCTTGGCTCCAAGGGGCTCGTTCCCGGCCTCGTGAAGTCGAGCTGGTGAGGAGCATCCGGCCATGATGACCGATCCGATCGGCGACATGATTACGCGCATCCGCAATGCGCAGGAGCGCGCGAAGTCGAAGGTCTCGACCCCGGGCTCGAAGCTGCGCGAGCGCGTGCTCGAGGTGCTCAAGACCGAGGGCTATATCCGCGGCTACGCGACGGTTGCGCACAGCGACGGACGCAACGAAATCGAAATCGAGCTCAAGTATTTCGACGGCGCCCCGGTCATCCGCGAGATCGCGCGCGTGTCGAAGCCCGGCCGGCGCGTCTATGCGTCGGTGCGCGCGCTGCCGCGCATCAACAACGGCCTCGGCGTCGCCATCGTGTCGACGCCGAAGGGCGTGATGGCGGATCACGCGGCGCGCGACGCCAATGTCGGCGGCGAGATCCTGTGCACGGTATTTTGACGCCGCGGGCAAGGAAGAGAAGGGACGACTGAGATGTCTCGTATCGGCAAGAAGGCGGTCGCGGTCCCGTCCGGCGTCACCGCGAGCGTCGACGGGCAGACCGTGAAGATGAAGGGGCCGAAAGGCGCCCTCGAGCTCGTGCTGCCCGGCGAGGTCACGGCCAAGATGGAGAAGGGCGCCATCAAGGTCGATCCGCGCAACGAGACCAAGCGCGCGCGCTCGATGTGGGGCACCTCGCGCACGCTGGTGTCGAACCTTGTCACCGGCGTCACCAAGGGCTTCGAGCGCAAGCTCGAGATCACCGGCGTCGGCTATCGCGCGGCGGTGCAGGGCAAGAACCTGCAGATCGCGCTCGGCTACAGCCACGACGTGATCTATCCGATCCCGGCCGGCATCGCGATCGCGACGCCGAAGCCGACCGAGGTGGTGATCACCGGGATCGACCGGCAGAAGGTCGGCCAGGTGGCGGCCGAGATCCGTGGCTTCCGCAAGCCCGAGCCCTACAAGGGCAAGGGCGTGAAATACGCAGGCGAGTACATCTTCCGCAAGGAAGGCAAGAAGAAGTAACGGAGCCGACCATGGCGAAGCTCAAGAATCAGACCGAGCGGCGCACGGCGCGCGTCCGCCGCCACATCAAGGCGTCGGCCGGCGAGCGCCTGCGGCTCTCGGTCTTCCGCTCGTCGAAGCACATCTACGCGCAGATCATCGACGATCGCAACGGCGCGACGCTCGCCTCGGCGTCCTCGATCGAAAAGGACATGCGCGGCGCGCTCAAGACCGGCGCCAACATCGAGGCTGCCAAGGCGGTCGGCAAGACGGTGGCGGAGCGCGCTTCCGCGAAGGGCATCAAGAACGTCGTGTTCGATCGCGGCGGCTACATGTTCCACGGGCGCGTCAAGGCTCTGGCCGACGCCGCGCGCGAGGGCGGGCTCAATTTCTGACGGTAGGACCGGCAACGGAAACGGATTTTTCTCATGGCACGTGAACACGGGCGCGACCGGCATCATCGGGACGATCGGGATAACGAGTTCACCGAAAAGCTCGTGGCGATCAACCGCGTCGCCAAGGTGGTGAAGGGCGGCCGGCGCTTCGGCTTCGCGGCGCTCGTCGTCGTCGGCGACCAGAAGGGCCGGGTCGGCCACGGCCACGGCAAGGCGCGCGAGGTGCCGGAGGCGATCCGCAAGGCGACGGAGGCAGCCAAGCGCAACCTCACGCGCGTGCCGCTGCGCGAGGGCCGCACGCTACACCACGACGTCTCGGGCCGGCACGGCGCCGGGAAGGTCTTCCTGCGCGCGGCGCCTCCCGGGACGGGAATCATCGCGGGCGGCCCGATGCGCGCCGTGTTCGAGACGCTCGGCGTGCAGGACGTGGTGGCGAAATCGCTCGGCTCGTCCAACCCCTACAACATGGTGCGCGCGACCTTCGACGCGCTCAAGCACCAGGATTCGCCGCGCTCGGTCGCGGCGCGCCGCAACATCAAGGTGTCCGCCCTGCAGGCGCGCCGCCGCGAAGGCGCCGACGCCGAGGCGGCGGCGGATTGAGCGCTGAGAGACTTGAGGATTGCGGGAGCGCGCCATGGCGAAAGCGACGAAAACCATCAAGGTCGAGCAGACCGGAAGCGCAGCGCGGCGGCATCACTCGCAGCGCGAGACGCTGATCGGCCTGCGCCTCAACCGCATCGGACGCGTCTCCGAGCTCGAGGACACGCCGTCGGTGCGCGGCATGATCGACAAGGTCGCGCACTTGGTGCGCGTGGTGGACGCGAAGTAATTCGCCGTCATGCCCGGCCTCGTGCCGGGCATCCACGTTTCGGAAGTCGACGAAGACGTGGATGCCTGCGCCAAGGCGAGCGAAGCGACGCCGTTCTTCGAACGGTTAAGCGCGGGCATGACGAAAGAGGGAATAGTAGGAGAGAGCAATGAAGCTCAACGAACTCGCCGATCGGCCCGGCTCGCGCAAGCCCCGCCACCGCATCGGCCGCGGCATCGGCTCGGGCTCGGGCAAGACCGGTGGGCGCGGCGGCAAGGGCCAGACCGCGCGCTCGGGCGTGCGCATCAAGGGCTTCGAAGGCGGCCAGATGCCGCTGCATCGCCGCCTGCCCAAGCGCGGCTTCAACAACATCTTCGCCAAGAAGCTCAACGAGGTGAACCTCGGCCGCGTCCAGGCCGCGATCGACGCCGGCAAGCTCGATCCCAAGGACGTGGTGGACGTCGCCGCGCTGGTGCGCGCCGGCGTGCTGCGGCGCGTCAAGGACGGTGTCCGGCTCCTGGGCAGCGGCGAGATCAAGGCCAAGCTCAATTTCGAGGTGTACGGCGCCTCCAAGTCGGCCGTTGCCGCGGTCGACAAGGCGGGCGGCTCGGTCAAGATTCTGGCGCCGAAGCGCGAGGAAGGCGACAAGGCCGCATAGCTGGCGCATATTCGGGCGAAGGGGAGGCCGGTTCGCCGGGCAAGACATCCGACTAAATGAACGAGACCGGTCACGGGCCCTTGTCCGCACCGGCCCTTGTGTCGGGCACGCATGACGAATACCTCACTGTGCGAATGTGGCCGAGCCATAGGCGAGCGAAGCGACGCCTATGCGGCCGTGACGGGGCGGTAGGCGCAACCGGGAGCGTGGACCCATGGTCTCAGCAGCGGAACAACTGGCGGCCAATCTCAACTTCTCGGCGCTCGCCAAGGCCGACGAGCTCAAGAAGCGGATCTGGTTCACGCTCGGCGCGCTGCTGGTCTATCGGCTCGGCACCTACATCCCGCTGCCTGGCATCGATCCCAACGCCTGGGATCAGATCTTCCAGACCCAGTCGGGCGGCATCCTCGGCATGTTCAACATGTTCGCGGGCGGCGGCATCCACCGCATGGCGATCTTCGCGCTCGCGATCATGCCGTACATCTCGTCCTCGATCATCGTGCAGCTGTTGACGACCGTCTCGCCCACCCTCGAGCAGCTCAAGAAGGAGGGCGAGCAGGGCCGCAAGGTCATCAACCAGTACACGCGCTACGGCACCGTCGTCCTCGCGGCGCTGCAGGCTTTCGGCATCGCCAAGGGGCTTGAGGGCGCCGGCCAGGTGGTCGCCGAGCCGGGCCTGTTCTTCGAGGGCTCGACCGTGATCACGCTCACCGGCGGCACGGTCTTCCTCATGTGGCTCGGCGAGCAGATCACCTCGCGCGGCATCGGCAACGGCATCTCGCTGATCATCCTGTCGGGCATCGTCGCGCAGCTGCCGGCCGCGCTCGCCGGCACGCTCGAGCTCTCGCGCACCGGCCAGCTCGGCGTCGGCATCCTGCTCATCGTCGTCGTCATGGTCGTGGCGGTGATCGCCTTCATCGTGTTCATGGAGCGCGCGCAGCGGCGCCTGCTCATCCAGTACCCCAAGCGCCAGGTGGGCAATCGCATGTTCGAGGGCCAGTCCTCGCACCTGCCGCTCAAGCTCAACACCTCGGGCGTGATCCCGCCGATCTTCGCTTCCTCGCTGCTGCTGCTGCCGGCCACGGTCGCCAACCTGAACTCCGGCCGGATGCCCGGCTGGATGAACGAGATCGTCGCCCAGCTCGCGCACGGCCGGCCGCTCTTTCTCCTCCTCTACGTCGCCGGCATCGTCTTCTTCGCCTTCTTCTATACGGCGATCGTGTTCAACCCGACCGAGACGGCCGACAACCTCAAGAAGCACGGCGGCTTCATCCCCGGCATCCGGCCGGGCGAGCGCACCGCCGAATACATCGACTATGTGCTCTCGCGCATCACGGTGATCGGTGCCGCCTATCTCGCGGCGGTCTGCCTGTTTCCCGAAATCCTGATCTCCTGGGCGAATGTGCCGTTCTATTTCGGCGGCACCTCGCTTTTGATCGTCGTCAGCGTCACAATGGACACGGTGGCGCAAGTGCAAGGCTACCTGTTGGCCCACCAGTACGAGGGGCTGATCAAGAAATCAAAACTGCGAGGCCGGAGGAGATGAGACTGATTCTGCTGGGGCCGCCGGGGTGCGGAAAAGGTACTCAATCGCAACGTCTGACGGAAAAATACGGGATCGTGCAGCTCTCCACCGGCGACATGCTGCGTGCCGCCGTGAAGGCCGGGACGCCGGTGGGGCTCGAGGCACGCGACATCATGGCGCGCGGCGAGCTCGTTCCGGACGACATGGTGGTCTCGATCGTCGCCGAGCGCATCGAGCAGCCGGACGCGAAGAACGGGTTCATTCTCGACGGCTTCCCGCGTACCGTGCCCCAGGCCCAGGCGCTCGGCCGCATGCTCGAGCAAAAGGGCGTCAAGCTCGATGCCGCAATCGAGCTCAAGGTCGACGAGGGCATCCTGCACCAGCGTATCGCCAAGCGCGTCGCCGACATGAAGGCGCGCGGCGAGACCCTGCGTCCCGACGACAATCCGGAGACCTTGGAGAAGCGGGTGCACGCCTATCGGGTGCAGACGGCGCCGCTGGTATCATACTACAAGGAACATGGGCTGCTGCGCACGGTTGACGGCATGGCCCCGATTCCCGAGGTATCCGCCGCGATCGACCGCTTCCTGACGCTCGAGCCGGAAGCCTGCCGTCCGGCCGGACGTGTGCCGGACGCAAGGGCCGCGCAAAGGCAAGACGGCCAAGGCAAGGCCGCCGCCAAGCCGGCGGCCCGTGCCCGCCGAAAAGCCATTAACAAAGGCCGTGGAAGAGGTTGACGCGCGCGGGAAGAATCCGTACATACGCGGGACCCAGTCGTAGAAAGTACACACACGATGCCGGGCCCCGGGATGCGGGGTGGGCGTCGTGTTGGCGTTTATCGTGAGCCTTATCGATCGACGCCGAGGAATCTCAAGAGACGCGCCGGCTGTCGCCGGCAACAGGAGCAAGGTGTCGTGGCCCGAATCGCCGGTGTGAACATTCCGACCAACAAGCGCGTCGTCATCGCGCTCCAGTACATTCATGGCATCGGCCCGAAGGTGGCGGCGGAGATCATGGACAAGGTCCATCTGCCGCCGGAGCGGCGGGTGTCGCAACTGACCGACGCCGAGGTGCTGCAGATCCGCGAGGTGATCGACCGCGACTACCAGGTCGAGGGCGACCTGCGGCGCGAAGTCCAGCTCAACATCAAGCGGCTGCAGGATCTCGGCTGCTATCGCGGGCTGCGCCATCGCCGCAACCTGCCGGTCCGCGGCCAGCGCACCCACACCAACGCGCGCACCCGCAAGGGGCCCTCCAAGGCGATCGCAGGCAAGAAGAAGGTCACCTGAGGCGCGGCCGCCAGCGTTTGCAATCGACGGATCAAGACACGACATCAGGCTCGGCGCCGAGCGAGCCGCAAAGGGAAACCACATGGGCAAGGAAGCCACCCGCGTCAGCCGCCGCGAGCGCAAGAACATCGCCTCCGGCGTCGCGCACGTGAACGCGACCTTCAACAACACCATGATCACCATCACGGACGCGCAGGGCAACACCATCGCGTGGTCGTCGTCGGGGACAATGGGCTTCAAGGGCTCGCGCAAATCGACGCCGTACGCCGCGCAGGTCGCGGGTGAGGACGCGGCGAAGAAGGCGCAGGAGCACGGCATGCGCACGCTCGAGGTCGAGGTCGCGGGACCGGGCTCGGGCCGCGAGTCGGCGCTGCGCGCGCTGCAGTCGGCCGGCTTCATGATCACGTCGATCCGCGACGTGACGCCGATCCCGCACAACGGCTGCCGGCCGCGCAAGCGCCGGCGCGTCTAGAGCATGATGAGATCGTGCTCGAACAAGTGAATTGCATCCGGCGGATCGAGCGCTAGCGGTCCGCCGCCGCTGAATTGTCCCGCGGGCGGAGCGGGATGCGCGCGAGATCGCGCCGCCAAACGAACGGTGATGAGACGTGACGATCCAAAAGAACTGGCAGGAACTGATCAAGCCGAACAAGCTGCACGTGACGGCGGGCTCGGACGCAAAGCGCGCCGCGACGGTCGTGGCCGAACCGCTCGAGCGCGGCTTCGGGCTGACGCTCGGCAACGCGCTGCGGCGCATTCTGTTGTCGTCGCTGCAGGGCGCGAGCGTCCAGGCGGTGCACATCGACGGCGTGCTGCATGAATTCTCCTCGATCGCCGGCGTGCGCGAGGACGTGACCGACATCGTGCTCAACATCAAGGACATTGCCATCAAGATGCAGGGCGACGGGCCCAAGCGCATGGTGGTGAAGAAGTCGGGCCCGGCGGTGGTCACCGCCGGCGACATCCAGACGGTCAGCGACGTCGTCGTGCTCAATCCCGACCTGGTGCTGTGCCATCTCGACGAGGGCGCCGAGATCCGCATGGAGTTCACGGTCAACACCGGCAAGGGCTACGTGCCGGCCGAGCGCAACCGTCCCGAGGACGCGCCGATCGGGCTGATCCCGGTCGACAGCCTGTACTCGCCGGTGAAGAAGGTGTCGTACCGGGTCGAGAACACCCGCGAAGGCCAGATCCTCGACTACGACAAGCTCACCATGCAGATCGAGACCAACGGCGCGGTCAGTCCCGAGGACGCGCTCGCCTATGCGGCGCGCATCCTGCAGGACCAGCTCAACGTGTTCGTCAACTTCGAGGAGCCGCGCAA
>DATBZM010000081.1:0-2532 GCA_036513175.1 Xanthobacteraceae bacterium
TCAAAACTGGAAGTAGATGAACTGCCGCACCGGCCGCAGATAGACGAACACGAACGCCGCCACCACCGTGCCATAGGCCACCGCCGCCGGCAGCGCGATCAGGGCGCGTTGCGACCAGCGCGGCCACACCTCGTGATAGATGAAATAGGCGACGAGCGTCGCGATCGGCAGGATCGCGGCGATCAGATAGCCGACCGGATCGATGCCGATCGGCAGCGCCGACCAGACATACCCGGACTGCAGCCGGTCGAGCAGCAGGTATTTGCCGGGCTGCAGCACCTTGTGCAGCATCGCCCACGCCTGATCGAGATTTTGCGCGCGGAAGAATATCCAGCCCAGCATCACGGCCGGAAACGTGAAGATCCAGCCGAGCGCGGCGCGCAGCCGCGTATGGCTGCGCAGCAGCCCGAGGCCGGCGATCGCCCTCTGCACCAGGATGAGGGCCGCGTGCCACAGGCCCCACAGGGCAAAAGTCCATCCCGCCCCATGCCACAGGCCCATGATGAACCAGGTGGCGATGAGCGCGACGTTGCGCCTCGTCTCGCCAACGCGGTCGCCGACCGGCACGAGGCCGCCGCGCGACTCGTCGTGCGGGCGCACGCCGCACAGGGGCAGATAGAGATAGTCGCGGATCCAGCTCGACAGCGAGATGTGCCAGCGCCGCCAGAAATCGCGCGGCGAGGTCGAGACGTAAGGGAAATAGAAGTTCGGCGGAAAGATCACGCCCATCAGCCGCGCCGAGCCGATCGCGATCTGGCTGTAGGCCGCGAAGTCGAAATAGATCTGGAAGCCGAACAGGGTCGCCAGCACCCACACGTCGGTCGCCGACAGCGTCGCCGGATTGGCGCCGAATCCCTCGTCGACATAGCCGCCGATGTTGTCGGCGAGCACGCATTTGAGAAACAGGCCGTTGAGGATGAGCCAGAGGCCCGTGGCGAGAAACTCGATGCTGAACGGCTTGCGGCGGTCGAGCTGCGGGATCACCTCGACGGCGCGCAGGATCGGGCCGGCGACGAGGTGGACGAAGAAGGTGACGAACAGCCCGTAGAGCAACGGCTCGCGGATCGGCTCGATGCGGCCGCGATAGACGTCGACCGTGTAGCTCACGGTCTGGAACGTGTAGAAGCTGATCCCGACCGGCAGCACGACGCTCCAGGTCTGCAGGAGATCGTCGCGGCCGATGAGATGCGCCAATCCGTTGATGTTGCCGACGACGAAGTCGGCGTATTTGAAATAGAACAGCAGCCCGAAATTGACCGTGAGGCTGAGCGCGAGCCAGAGCCGCCGTCGGGCGGGCGCCTTCGCCTTGTGAATGTTGATCGCGGCGAAGAAATCCGTGAATGCCGACGCCAGCATGATGAAGACATAGTCGAAGCGCCAGAAGCCGTAGAACGTGATGCTGGCGGCGAACAGGAAAAGCTGGCGCGGCCGGCGCGGCAGCAGCCAGTAGACGACCACGACGATCGCGAGAAAGAAGACATATGTAAAGGAGTTGAAGATCATCGCGGTTGCGGCAGGATGGTCGCGGCGAGCGCATCGTTCATCGCGTTCGCCATCTGCCGGTGGCCGACGGCCGTGAAGTGGCTGTAGTCGGTCACGAGCTCGCCTGCGCCATTGTCGATCTTGCCCCACAAGCCGTCGCCGACGCTGTCCTCGATATTGGCGAAGGACGCGCCGGTCGAGCTCGCCAGCCGCTCGCAGTCGGCCTTGAACGCCGCATAGACCGCTGGGTCGAACGGGAATTCGCGTCGCGGCCGCGGCGGCACGTAGAGCAGCACGGGCAGCCCGTCATGGCGCGCCGCGCCGACAAGGTCGGTGAGCGCCTGCATGTTGATGGCCTGGCGCGCCGGCGGGATGACGTTGACCCAGTTCCTCGCCCGCGTGCCGAGCAGAAGATTGCGCAGGCGCAGCACCTGCTCCTTGCTGTCCAGCAGCGCAAGCTTGATCCGACCCTGCGCCTCGCCACGCAGGCGCCAGAGTGGAAAGAGCGAGTCGAGCCGCGCCGTCAGCCAGCCCTCGACGCGCTGCTGCGTCGTCTGCGCCGGCTCCAGCGAGGGCTTCTGCGCGATCTCCTGCGCCGATTTCGCCTCCTGCGCATTCGCGGCGAGGATCGAGGGGCCGGACGGCAGCGCCGCCAGCGCGGTCCGCACCGCCGGATCGGCGAGCGCGGCCTGCCAGGTCGGGCGAATACCCTCCTGCTTCATCCCCTGCAGCCACGCCGGCACGATCACGCCGCTGAGCCTGACGCGCCGCCGCACGTATTCGTAGACGAGCAGCTCCTCGCGCGGATTGATGTTCGGCATCGCGATCGCAATGAGATCGATGTCCGCCGTGGCGAGTTTTTCCGCCACGAGCGAGGGCGCGGTCCGATCGCCGGGATGGTAGTCATTGATCGCATAGAGCTGCGACCAGCCGAGCCACAGCACGCGCTTGCGCGCATCCGACGGCGGCAACGCCGCCAGGCATTGGCCGAGATCATCGAGGCTGGAGCAGATGACGCGGCGGCCGGCGTAGTGCAGCGAATCCTCATGC
>DATBZM010000082.1:0-3650 GCA_036513175.1 Xanthobacteraceae bacterium
TCCGCAGCCTGCGCAATCTCGCCTTCCGGCGCGACCGGCGATTCTGGCACACGGCCCTGGGCCACAATTTCCGTATGACCAACGTGCAGGCCGGCATTGGACTCGCCCAGGTCGCCCGTATCGACGCCCATGTAGCGCACAAGCGGCGCATGGCCGCGCTCTACAATGAGCGACTCGGCAAGATTGCGGGGCTGCATCTCCCCGTCGAGCGGCCGGGTTTCAAGAACGTCTACTGGATGTACGGCGTCGTGCTCGATGACGCGGTGCCGTTCGATGCGACCGAGCTCGCCTCGCGCCTCAACGCGCGCGGCGTCGACACGCGACCGTTCTTCGTCGGCATGCACGAGCAACCGATACTGCGCGAGCGCGGACTGTTCGTCGGCGAGCAATTTCCCGTAACCGAGCGCATCGCCCGCCGCGGGCTCTATCTTCCCTCCGGGTTGACGCTCGACGACGCCCAGATCGAGCGGGTGTGTACCGCCGTCCGGGAGTCGCTCGCGTGACGGTGTTCGGGGCAGACTACGCCGACTGCTACGACATCCTTTATCGCGCGAAGGATTATGCCGGCGAGGTAGACCTCGTCGAGCGCCTTCTCGCGAATCACGGCGCTGCCGGCCCGAAGAGCATTCTCGATCTCGGCTGCGGCACCGGAAATCACGCGTTGCCGCTCGCCGAGCGCGGACACCGGGTCACCGGTGTCGACCGCTCTCCCGGCATGCTGGCGCAGGCGCGCGCCAAGGCCGCGACGCTGACGCTTGCGCATGCTCCCGTGTTTGTCGAAGGCGATGTCTGCCGGCTCGATCTCGGCCGGCGTTTCGACGTCGCGCTGATGATGTTCATGGTGCTCGGCTATCAGTACGAGAATGCAGACCTCGTCGCGGCGCTCGTCAACTTGCGCAAGCATCTCGCGCCGGCCGGCCTGTTCGTGTTCGACATCTGGAACGGCCTCGCGGTCCTCGCCCAGCGCCCAGGCGAACGAACCGCGGAGGCGAGCGCCGGCGATACGCGGATCGTGCGCAGAACGCGCACGCGGCTCGAACCGATCGCACAACTCTGTCACGTGCATTTCGACATCGAGCGTACCGACAGCGCCGGCACCACGACATGGGAAGAAACGCACACCATGCGGTTCTTCTTTCCGCAGGAGCTCGACCTCGTCCTGCGTTGCAACGGCATGCAGCTCTTGCAGCTTTCGAGCTTCCCCGACGGCGAAGGGCCGCCTGACGAGCAGGCCTGGAACATCATCGGCGTCGCGCAGGCGACGTGACGAGCGCATTCAGATAGTTGGATCTCCTCCGTCATCGCCGGGCTTGACCCGGCGATCCCGATCGTGTGGCACGGCTGTGCCTCAATAAGCGGGATGGCCGGGTCAAGCCCGGCCATGACGAATTCATGAAAACTGAACTCGCTCTGATCTACGCGCCGATCGGCGTCACAGCGAAGCTTTCAGGCGCCTCGCCGCCCTGCGCCCGCTCCCACATCGCGGCGTAGGCGGCCTCGATGTGGCGGGCAAAACGTTCCGGATCGAACAGCGCGCAGCTGCTGCGGTTCGCCGCGAGCTTCGCCTTGAGCGAAGCCAGCAACGCCGGGTCCTCGGCGAGCTTCACTGCCATCGCCTCGTACTCCGCGAGCGACCCGGTGATCAGCTCAGGCACGCCCGCCGCGCGCAGCAGGCTTGCGGCGACACGGCCGGGGAAGGTCGTGCCTTCGCACGTCAGGAGCGGCAGGCCCGCCCACAGCGCGTCGTTTCCGGTGGTGTGCGCATTATAAGGCAACGTGTCGAGGAAAAGGTCAGCGAGGCGGTGCCGCGCGAGGTGCTCATCGAGCGGAATGCCCGACGCGAACACCAGCCGCTCCGGCGCAATGCCGCGGCTCTCGGCCTCGCGGCGCAGATTGCGGGGGGTGAGCTCGGTGTGCTGGAGCAGCCAGAGCACGCTGCCCTCGACCCGGCCGAGGAGCCGCATCCACACGTCGAACACGTCCGGCGTGATCTTGTAGGTGTTGTTGAAACAGCAGAACACAAAGCCGCGCTTCGGCAATCCCTGCTCCTGGCGCGTCGGCATGCGCTCGGCGATACGCCGCTTGGTGTCATTCGCCTGGTAGCAATCGGGGAGCCACGCGACCTTCTCGGCGTAGAACTCAGCGTCGTCGGGCGGAATCACGACCTTGTCGGCGATGACGTAGTCGATGTAGTCGGCGCCCAGCGTGCCGGGAAAGCCGAGGTAGTTGACCTGCACCGGAGCCGGTTTCAGTGCGAACACGCCGGTCCGCTCCAGCCCGAAGTAGCCGCTCAGATCGACCAGAACATCGATCTCACGTTGGCGAATCGCGCCGGCCGCGGCGAGATCGCCGAGGCTTGCGATGTCGACGACCTCGTCGCAGGCCTGCGTGATGCGCTTGCGCAGCGCGCTGCCGTCGTCCCAACCGTTGTCGAAGGCGTAGAGCGCGAAGTGGTTCTTGTCGTGGCGCTCGAACAGCTCCGCGATCAGGATCGAGGTCGCCTGGTAGCGGAACTCGCCGGCCACGTAGCCGATGCGGATCTTGTCGTGCGCATATCGCTCACCGGTCCACACCGGCGTCGCCGCGGCCGGATAACGCGCCTGCGCGAAAATCTCCGCGCAGCGCTTGAGATCGGCGGGTGAGCTCGAGAGCGCTTGATAGACGAAGGGCTCGGTCGCCTTCTGTCCCATCTGGAGGTCCCAGGTGACGGCGTCGGCGAGCTCGGCGTAGCGGCCCCAATCGCCGCAGAACATCTTGGTGTAAAGCAGCATGCCTTTGAGGAAATCGTGGTCCGGCGCGAAGTCGTAGAGCCGCTCGAACGCCCGGGCCGCTTCCTCGAGACGGTTTCGCTCCCGCAGCAGGTTGCCGTAGGTATAGAGGCATTCGGCAAAGAACGGCTGCATCGCCAGTGCGGTGTCGAAATCGGCCAGCGCATCGTCGTAGCGCCGCAGCGCCTGCAACGCGCGGCCACGGCCGTAATAGGCCTCCGCGAAGTCTGGCTGAGCCGCCAGTACCTTGTCGAAGCTCGCAGCGGCTTCAGCAAAGCGCCGCAGCTCCATGAGCACGGTGGCGCGGCCGAGCCAGGCGTCGGCGTTGCCGGGATCGAGGGCGAGCGCGCGCTCGAAACTCTCCGCCGCCGGCGCGAACTGCTTGAGAGCGCGCAGCGCGAGGCCGCGCCCGGCGAGACAATCGACACTGTTCGGCTTTAGCGCCAGCGCCTTGTCGTAGTTGGCGAGCGCCTCGTCGTAGCGCTCCTGCGCCAGCATCACGTTGCCGCGCCCAAGCATGGCTTCGGAGAGGCCCGGGGCGAGCGAGAGCGCGCGGGTATAGCTCTCGAGCGCTTCGTCGTGCCGGCCGAGATCGAACAGCGCATTGCCGCGGTTGTTCCATGCCTCGCCGTAATTCGGCGCAAGCGCGATCGCCTTGTCGCAATGGGAGATCGCGTCCTCGGCGTGTCCGAGTCGTCGCAGAATGATGGCGAAGTTGTTGTGCGCGAGCGGATGATTGGGGTTGAGCGTGAGCGCCTTGCGGTAGCTCTCCGCCGCCGCGGCATAGTCTGCGAGCGCGGCCTGCATGCGGCCGAGATTGATGAGGCCATCGGCGGAGTCGGGCCTGACCTTTAGCGCCTCGGCGAGGACGCGCGCACCTTC
>DATBZM010000083.1:0-5099 GCA_036513175.1 Xanthobacteraceae bacterium
CCCCTCACCCGACGCGCTTCGCGCGTCGACCTCTCCCCTCCGGGGAGAGGGGAAAAAGGATCCCTCATGGACGCTCAAACGACTGATCATCATCACGGCCCGACCATCCGGGTCGAGGACGACGCGCTGGTGCGCGGGCGCGGGCGGTTCATCGATGACGACACCTCGGAGAACCGCGCCTACGGCTTCTTCGTGCGCTCGCCGCATGCCTTCGCGCGCATCGTCAAGATCGACGCGAGCGAGGCGAGCAAGGCGTCGGGCGTGCTCGCGGCGCTCACAGCGGCGGACATGAAGGCAGCAGGGGTCGGCAACGTGTCGGCGCATCCGCCGCTGCCAGGACGCGGTGGCAGCAAGCTGGTCGTGCCGTTCCGGCCGGCGCTCGCCGAGGACCGCGTGATGCATGTCGGCCAGGCGGTCGCGCTGGTGGTCGCCGGCACGCCAGCGGCCGCGCAGGACGCGGCCGAGCAAGTCGCGGTCGAGTACGAAGAGCTCGCGCCGATTGTCGAGGCGGCCACCGCGGTCAAGCCCGGCGCGACGCAGCTCTGGCCGGAGGCTGCAGGCAACATCGCGATCGACTGGGCCGGACTTGCCAAGGAGCCGGAGGTCAATGCGCGCGAGGTCGACGCGATCATCAAATCGGCCGCCCATGTCGCACGGCTGACCCAGTTCAACCAGCGCATCTTCCCGGCCACCATGGAGACGCGCGGCGCGACCGGGCACTACGACAAGGCGACCGACAGCTACACGCTGCGCTGCTGCTCGCAGAGCGCGCAGGTGATGCGCGACGGCGTGGCGCCGATCATGGGCCTCAAGCGCGAGCAGCTGCGCGTCCTCACCGAGGACGTGGGTGGCGCGTTCGGGCTCAAGACCGGGCCATATCCGGAATATCCCGCGCTGCTGGTCGCCGCGAAGCATGTCGGCCGGCCAGTCCACTGGATGTCGACTCGCGCCGAGGCGTGCCTTTCTGACAACCAGGCGCGCGACATGCTGACCGAAGGCGAGCTCGCGCTCGACGAGAAGGGCAGGTTCCTGGCGCTGCGCGTGCGCAACCTGGTCAATCTCGGCGCCTTCATGGGCCCGGTGGGGGCGCATCTCGCGACCAACAATTTCACCCGCTGCTTTCCCGCCATGTACCGGATCGAGCACCTCGACATCCAGGTGCGCTGCGCCTTCACCAACACGATCCCGACCGCGCCGTTCCGCGGCGCCGGGCGGCCGGAGGCGAACTACATCCTCGAGCGTCTCGTCGACGAGGCGGCGCGCCTCACCGGCATCGACCGCGACAAGATCCGCCGGCGCAACCTCATTGCGCCGAAGCAGATCCCGTTCAAGACATCGGTCGGCACGACCTATGACAGCGGCGATTTTCCCGCCGTGCTCGACAAGGCGCTGGCGCTCGCGGATTTCGCCGGTTTCGCCAAGCGCAAGCGCGAGGCGCAAAAGCGCGGCAAGCGGCTGGGCTTGGGCATCTCCTGCCTGCTCGAGCATTCAGGCGGCACGCCGACCGAAAGCGCGGCGCTCAATTTCACCGAGGATGGCTCCCTGATGGTCGCGCTCGGCGTGCACTCGACCGGCCAGGGCCATGCGACCGTCTACAAGCGGCTCGCCGCCGAGCGGCTCGGGATTGCGCCCGATAAAGTTTTCGTGCGCCAGGGCGATTCGGCGCTCGGCGTCGGCAACGGCGCCTCGGTCGGCTCGCGCTCGACCATGACGGCCGGCACCGCGCTGGTGCGCGCGGTCGAGACGCTGATCGACAAGGGCAAGAAGCTCGCCGTAAACGTGCTCGAAGCCGGCGAGCAGGACATCGTCTATCGCGACGGCGCGTTTGCGGTGACCGGGACCGACCGCCGCGTCGACCTGTTCGAGCTCGCGCGCGAGGCGGCGGCACGCCGGAAGCGCGGCGAGATCGCGGAGAGCCTCGACACGAAACAGAGCGCGGACACGCCGCAGACATTTCCCAACGGCTGCCACATCGCCGAGGTCGAGGTCGATCCCGCAACCGGCGAAACCCAGGTCCTGAGCTACACGGCGGTCGACGACGCCGGCAACATCATGGACCACACGTTGATCGAGGGGCAGGTGCACGGCGGGGTCGCGCAGGGGCTGGGCCAAGCGCTGTTCGAGCACGCGGTCTACGACCAGGACAACGGCCAGCTCGTGAGCGGCTCGTTCATGGACTACTGCATGCCGCGCGCGACCGACATGCCGGCCTTCCGCATCGCCGACGTGATCGTGCCCGCCACCACCAACCCGCTCGGCGTCAAGGGCGCGGGCGAAGCCGGCACCACCGGCTCGCTCGCCGCCGTGATGAACGCGATCGCCGACGCGGTACCGGCCGCCGTCCACATGGACATGCCGGCGACCCGCGAGAAGGTGTGGAAGGCGTGCCAGGAGGCATAGGAACGCTCGGCGCGATCAGGAGCTCCGTCGTCATCGTCCGCAAAAGCGGACGATCCAGTATCCCCAGACTCGGGGGGCGAGCGCTTTCGCCACAATCGACCGTCGGCGATTACTGGATTGCCCGCTTTCGCGGGCAATGACGGCCCTGGAAATGTTGTGACGGCGCGAAAATCACGGCAATATCCCCGCATGTCGCCTGGAGCCATGCCCCTTCGCCCGGTCGAGCGCGCCGTCGCGGCCGTGCGGCCGGCCATCCGGATTCGGGAGCTGACCAAGACATTCGGCGATCTCGTCGCCGTCGATCACGTCTCGCTCGACATCGTGCCCGGCGAGTTCTTCATGATCGTCGGCCCGTCCGGGTGCGGCAAGACGACGCTGCTGCGCATCCTCGCCGGGCTGGAAACCGCGACCTCGGGGTCGATCGAGATCGACGTGCCGGCCGGGTCCAAGCGGCCGGACAATTCGATGGTGTTCCAGGGCGACTCGATCTTTCCCTGGATGACGGTGTGGCAGAACGCCTCCTACGGGCTGCGCATGCGCAAGGTGGCGGCGGCGCAGATCAAGGACGTGGTCGGCTACTACCTCGACCGCACCGGCCTCGCCCGCTTCGCCCACTACTATCCGCATCAGCTTTCCGGCGGCATGCGCCAGCGCGTCGCCATCGCGCGCGCCTTCGCCAACGACCCGCATATCCTGCTGATGGACGAGCCGTTCAGCGCGCTCGACGCGCAGAACAAGCTGCTGCTGCAGGAGGAGCTGCTGCACATCTGGGAGGAGCACAAGAAGACCGTGGTGTTCATCACCCACAGCGTCGACGAAGCGGTGCTGCTCGGCGACCGCGTGATGGTGATGACAGCGCAGCCCGGGCGGCTCAAGCAGTTCGTGCCGATCGCGCTCGAGCGGCCACGCGACATCATGGAGCTGCAGGGCGCGCCCGAATACGGCGAGCTGGTGCATCGCATCTGGTCGAGCCTGCGCGACGAGGTGCAGCGCGCGCGCGAGCTCGAGGAGAGAATCGGAGTGAAGTCATGACCGCGCAAAGCGTCACGGCCCCGGCGCGCCGACCCCGCGAGCTGTCGCTGCGCGACCGTGACCGGATTCTCAGCATCGCTTCGCCCATCGGCCTCTTGCTGGTGTGGGAGATCGCGGCGCGCGCCGGCCTGATCGACACGCGCTTCTTCCCGGCGCCATCGAGCATCCTGTCGCTCCTAGTTCAGCTGCTCAACCTCAGAGAAGCATGGGCGCAACCGACTCTCTACAAAACATGGGTCGCGCTCACGTCCGGCGAGCTCGAGATGGACACCGCCGCGAGCCTGCAGCGCCTGTTCTGGGGCACGCTGTTCGGCGGCGTGCCGGCGCTGGTGCTCGGCATCGCGATGGGACTGAGCCGCACGACCCGCGCGCTCGTCGATCCGCTGATCGCCGCGACCTACCCGATCCCGAAAAGCGCGATCCTGCCGCTGGTGCTGCTGATCTTCGGGCTCGGCGAGTCCTCGAAGATCTTCATGGTGGCGGTCGGCGTGTTCTTCCCGCTGGCCATCAACGCCACGACCGGCGTGCGTGAGATCAACAAGATCTATCTGGACGTCGGCCGCAACTACAAGGCGGACCGCTGGAACACGTTCTGGACAATCGCGCTGCCCGGTGCGCTTCCGACCATCGTCACCGGGTTCAAGCTCGGCGTCGGCATCGGCCTCATTCTCATCGCCATCGCGGAGATGAACGGCGCGAAGAATGGGCTCGGCTTCATGATCTGGAGCGCGTGGGAAATCTTCGCGGTCGAGCAGATGTATGTGGGCTTGTTCATGTTCGGGCTGATCGGCATCACGCTCACGGTCGCGCTCAACGAGCTCGAGCGCATCATCATTCCTTGGAAGACGTCATGAGCGTCATCACCGCTTCCCTCGACGAGGCGCTCGGCGCCATCACCGACGGCATCATGCTGGCCGTGCCGCGCGAGGTCGCGGGCGTGCCGATGGAAGCGACGCGCGCGCTGATCCGGCGCGGCGTCAAGCGGCTGCATCTCGTCGCGCTGCCGACCTCGACCCTGCAGGCCGATCTCCTGATCGGCGCCGGCGTGGTAGAGACGCTGGAAACCTCTGCCGTGAGCCTCGGCGAGTTCGGCCCGGCGCCCCGCTTCACCGACGCCATGCTCAACGCGCGCATCCGCATGCTCGACGCGACCTGCCCGGCACTGCATGCGGCGTTCCAGGCCGCCGAGAAGGGCGTGCCCTTCATGCCGTTGCGCGGAATTCTCGGCTCCGACGTGCTGAAGTTTCGCCCCGATTGGCGCGTGATCGACAATCCGTTCGCCAACAACGATCCGATCGTGCTGCTGCCCGCGATCAAGCCGGATGTCGCCCTCATCCACGCGCCGATGGCCGACCGCGCCGGCAATGTGTGGATCGGCCGCCAGCGCGAGCTTGCCACCATGGCGCATGCGGCGGCAAAGACGGTGGTCACGGTGGAGAAGATCTACGACGGCGATCTGCTGGCTGATCCGGTGCTCGCCGCCGGAGTGCTGCCGGGGTTCTATGTGGAGCGTATCGCGGTCGCCGAAAAAGGATGCTGGCCGCTCGGCCTGCCGGATCATTATGCCGCCGACCTTGGGCATATCGCGGAGTACGCGAAGCTTGCGGCGTCCGCGGAGGGATTTGCGCGGTATCTCGATGAGCATGTGTATGCGCGACGAGCTGCCT
>DATBZM010000084.1:0-16336 GCA_036513175.1 Xanthobacteraceae bacterium
TTCGTCGCCCGCCGCGAGGACGAGCGTCGTGATGCGCATCATGTCTCACCTCCGGGGCCGCCGCGGCGGGCGACGAAGCCGCGCGACGGATCGTAGGCCAAGATCGCGCCTACCATAAACACGGCCAGGCAGCCGCACACGACGGCGAGCGACTCCCAGTTGATCTTGGCGTAGAGCGCAAATCGAATGAGCTCGGTTGCGTGCGTGAACGGGTTCATCCGGCAGACATCGTAGAGCAGGGGGCTTGCCTCCTGCACGCGCCACAGCGGATAGAGCGCCGAGGACGCGAAGAACATCGGAAAGATCACGAAGTTCATGACGCCGGCGAAGTTCTCGAGCTGCTTGATCAGCGACGAGACGAGCATGCCGAGCGCCCCCAGCATCAGGCCCGATAGGATCAGGGCAGGGATTACCGTCAGATAGCCGATCAACGGCGGCTCGATGTCCCAGAACCAGGCGATCGCCAGGAACGCGTAGACCTGGAAGAGGGAGACCGCGGTGCCGGCGATGAGCTTGCAGGAGAGCAGGTACCAGCGCGGCAGCGGACTGACCAGCAGCGTGCGCATGTTGCCCATCTCGCGGTCGTAGACCATCGACAGCGACAGCAGCATGCCGTTGAACAGCTGGATCATCGCGATCAGCCCCGGCGCGATGTAGACCTCGTACAATATATAGGTGTCGTATGGCGGGATGATCGAGATGCCGAGCACCTGGCGGAAGCCGGCCGCAAAGATGAACAGCCAGACCAGTGGGCGCACCAGCGCGGAGACGAAGCGCTCGCGCTGGTGCAGAAATCGCAGGGCCTCTCGCCAGATGATGCCCTTGAGGCAGATGGCGTATTGGGCGAGCGAGAAGCCCCGCCGCTGCGCGAGCTGCATGGTCATGTGGGCGACCCCGCCTCGCACTCGGGGCCCGAGGTCAGGCGTGTGAACGCGGCCCGTGCGCTTTTCTCGGCCGTCTGCGCCAGCACGTCCGGGACCGGTGCGTGGGCGAGCATGCGGCCTTGATGCAGCACGATGAGGTCGTCGGTGTCGGCGATCTCATCCACCAGATGCGTCGCCCACAGCACGCACACGCCTTCCTGCGCCACCAGCCCGCGCACATGCGCAAGAATGTCGGCGCGCGCCTTGATGTCGAGCCCGACGGTCGGCTCGTCGAGCACGAGCAGGCGCGGCCGGTGCAGCAGGGCACGCGCGATCTCGACCCGCCGCATCTGGCCGCCGGACACATCGCGCACCTTGTCGTGCAGGCGGTCGGCGAGGCCGATGCGGGCGAGCTCGCTGCTGGCGCGCTCGCGCGCCTCGCGCTTGCCGATGCCGTGGAGGGCGGCGTGGTAGATCAGGTTCTGCATCACCGAGAGATCGAGGTCGAGCGTGCGCGGCTGGAAGACGACGCCGAGAATGCGCAGCGCCTCGCCCGGCTCGCGCGCAACGTCGTGGCCGAAGATGCGAATCGCGCCGCGCTGGGTCGCGAAAAGCCGCGTCACCAGCGAGAACAGCGTGCTCTTGCCTGCACCGTTGAGGCCGAGCAGTACCGTGAAGCTCGATGGCGCGATCGCGAAGGTGACGTCGGCGAGCGCCTGGCGCCGGCCATAGGCATGGCTCACCCCCTCGACCGCGAGCGCAGGCACCGGTTGCACCGCCGGGCGCCCGGCCGGCGGGTCGTCGGTCATCGATCGTTCAATGCCGTGCAATCGTCACGCCCCATGGAAGCTCGCCGACCTGGATCGTCTTGATCACCTTCAAGGCGGCGACGTCGATGATGCTCACGTCGTTGGACACGCCGTTGGTGCTCAGGAGATACTTTTCGCCGGGCGTGAACGCCATATGCCAGACCCGCTGGCCGACCAGCAGGTATTTGATCACGTCATGCGTCGCCGCGTCGACGACCGCGATGCGGTTCGCCGGGCCGAGGGCGACGAACCCCGTCTTCCCGTCGTGCGTGATGTTGATGCCGACGGGCTGGATCGCCTCGGCGCGCAGGCCCGGGATCGCGAAGGTGATCTTCTGCTTCACCACGTGCTGGACCGGGTCGATCACGCTGACCGTGCCGCCGATCTCCGAGGATACCCAGAGCTCGGAGCCGTCCGGCTTGAAGGCGGCGAAGCGCGGACGGGAGTCGACCAGCACGTTGGCGACGATCTTGCGGCTGGCGAGATCGATGAAATGCGCCATGTTGGTCGTCTCGGACGTATTGATCAGGATCTTTCCGTCCGGGCTCACCTCCATGCCCTCCGGCTCGACGCCGACCTGCACGGCGCCGAGCTGCGTGCGCTTGTCGATGTCGATGATCGTCACCGTGTTGTCGTTCTCGTTCGCGACGTAGAGCAGCTTGCCGCTGGGATCCTCGATGAACAGCTCGGGATCGGGCCCGGACGGGAGCGTGTCGACCACCTCGTTCGTCTTCGTGTCGATCATCTGGATCGTGTCGTCATCGCCGACCGCGACCAGCACGTACTTTCCGTCCTTGGTGAGCGCGATACCGCGCGGCCGCTGCCCGACCTTGATCGTCTTCACCACCTGCCACTTGTCGGTATCGATGACCGACACCGTGTTGCCCCGCTCGTTCGACACATAGGCCATGACGGCGGCCGCCGGGTGGGCAAGTCCGATTGCCATCGCCGTGCCGAGGAAGGCGGCGCGCCACCACATGGTTCGTCTCATCCTTTCGAGGCATCGAGCCGGCATTTCGTCTCCGGGCGGTCGACCCCGAGCGTATCGAGCTCCGAGAACTGGTGCAAAAATCCCGGCTGCGGCGATACCGAGACGATGACGCGTCCGTCGCTCAACAGGATCGGCTGGCGCAGCTGCAGGTTCCAGTCGCGCAGCGTGAGCTTTTGTCCCTTGAACGCCGCCAGCGCGAAATCGGGGCTGTCGAAGAAATCGAGCATTTGTTTCGGGTCGCCGGCGTGCTGGTGCGTCGCCGCCTCGCCGATCATGCGCACCGCCATCCAGGCGTGCATGTCGCGCGCCGTCATGCGGCGGTGAAAAAGCTGCACGAAACGGTTCTGCAGTTGGATCGCGCCCCATTGATCGTGGGCGCCATCCCAACTGGTCGGCACCAGGCCGGCCGAGCCGGCGACCGGCCGAGGGAGCCAGGTGCGGTAAGGCAGGTATTCGGCAAAGACTTGGCTTTCGTCGGCCGCGACCAGGACGTCGTGGTCGGGCGCGGATTGAGTGAACAGTGGTATCTGACTCTGGATCTGGGTGAGGCCGCTGTCAGTGCGCCGTGCGCCTCCGGTATCTTCGAACACTTTTTCCTGCACGATGGTGGCGCCGAACCGTTTGGCGGCGCGCCTGAGCGCGTCGGCAAAAAGCTTGTCGGCGTCGTGCGAGCCGACCACGAGCAGCCATTTGCGCCATTGCTTCCAGACGAGATACTGAGCGAGCCCGTCGGCCAGCATGGAGCGGGTGGGGGCGGTGTGGACCACGTTGGCGCGGCAGTCCTCCTCACGCAGCCGGTCGTCGATGGCGCCGACGTTGAAGAAGAGGAGGCCGCGGGCGTGGCCCGCATCGGCCGCCTTGAGCAGCGCGGCGGCCGGCAGATCAACGAGCGCCAGCGACATGCCGCGCTCGACAAGCGTCCCGACCGCGGCCGCGGGATCGTCCTCGTCCTTGAGGTCGGTTGCCTCCAGCGCAAAATGCTGATTGAGGAACTTGCCGGTCGTATTGTTGTCATCGATCGCGAGCTTGGCGCCCGCCACGCCGTCATCGGGCGCCGGAATGTCGAGGAGCGAGATCGCGGCTCTGGCTCCGCCCTGCCGCAGGTAGCCGATCTTGATCTCGGTCGTCTGCGCCGCCGCGACTTCCGATACCAGGACGCAAAATGCGGCGGCCGCGAGAAGAGTTCGGATCAAAGCTGCGCTCCCGGCGCGTCGCCCTCGCCCAAGCCCAATGCTACTTTGATATCGGGGTTGAATCACGCGATATTTGGGCTAGCCTTTTGGCTCTGATCTTGTGTCCGTCGTTTGAAGGCGAACGGCCGGTTCGCGTCGGTTTGCGTTTACTTGGCGACGGAGTGTCGCGATGACCCTTCTGCTTGCAAGCGTGACCGGGCCGGACGAGGCCGAGATTGCGGATCGGCACGGCGCGGACATTATCGATCTCAAGGATCCCCGGCGCGGCGCCTTCGGGGCGGTCGCGGCAGACGCCGTAGCGGCAACGCTCGCCGCGATCGGCGGGCGTCGTCCCGTCAGCGCGGTCGCGGGCGAGCTGGCGATGGAGCCGGACCGGATCGTGCGTGCCGCATCCGCGTTGGCCGACGCCGGCGTCGACTACGTCAAGGTCGCGCTGTTTCCCGAACCACGACGCGAGGATTGCGTCCGCGCCTTGGCCGCGCTGGCGCAACGGGTGAAGCTCGTCGCCGTGATGTTTGCCGATCACGGGTTCGACGCCGCGCTTGTTTCGCTGATGGCGGAAAGCGGTTTTGCCGGCGCGATGCTCGATACCGCGCGCAAGACCGGCGGTCGCCTGCTCGACCACATGAACGTCGCCTCCCTCGGCGGCTTCGTCGACGCCTGCCGCCGGCATGGGCTGATGGGCGGTCTCGCCGGATCGCTCGAGGCGCCGGATGTCCCACGCCTCCTGCTGCTGGCGCCGGACGTGCTCGGCTTCCGCGGCGCCCTCTGCCGCGATCAGGACCGGAGCGAACGCATTGATCCGGCGGCGGTCGAAGTCATTCGCGCGCTCATTCCCGTGGATCCGCGCGCCGCCCGCCCGCTCGGCGAAGACGTCCCCAAGGTGGACTATCGCCTGCTGGCGGCACGCGGATATGTCGTCAAGGACGATGTGGCGACGGATCGCATCCTGGTGCGCGACTTCGTCACGCCGATCCGCATCGGAGCCTACAAGCACGAGCGCACCAAGACGCAGAACGTGCGTTTCAACGTCGAGGTCGAGATCGTCCGCCTCCCGCACGTGGCACAGGACATGCGCGACGTATTCTCGTACGACGTGATCCTCGACGGCATTCGCATGATCGCCGCGCAGGAGCACGTCGCGCTGATCGAGACGCTCGCCGAGCGGATCGCCGCGCTCATCCTGGCTCAGCACCGGGTGGTCAGCGTCACCGTGGCGGTCGAGAAGCTCGACCTCGGTCCGGGCACGGTCGGCGTCGAGATCGTGCGCAAGCGGTCGGCCGAAAGCGCGAAGGTGCGTCAGCTCCATGCGCCGGAGAGCGAGAGCGATCCGAAGGTCGCGACGTAGCGGCCGCCGCATGATGCCGACCCGCAACGGGCTCACGGTCATTAAGGTCGGCGGAAGCTGCGCCGCCTCGCTCGATCTGCGACGCTGGATCGGCGCAGTCGCGGCATGCGCCGGTCGGGTCGTCATCGTGCCCGGCGGCGGCGCGTTCGCCGATGCGGTGCGCGCTGCGCAGCGCGTGATGGGGTTCGACGACGCTGCGGCGCATCACATGGCGCTGCTCGGCATGGAGCAGTTCGGCCGTGCGCTCGCGAGCTTCGATGCGCGACTGTCGCCCGTCGACAGCGTCGCGGGATTGCGGCGCGGCCTGCGCGACAACAAGGTTCCGGTCTGGCTGCCGACCCGGATGACGCTCGGCGCCGCCGACGTGCCGGCCACCTGGGACGTCACCTCCGACAGCCTGGCCGCATGGCTCGCGGGGCGGCTCGGGGCGCGGCGCCTCGTGCTGATGAAGCAGGTCGAGCTGCCACGCGAGCCGGCTGAGCGGCTTGCGGCGCGCGGCATCGTCGACCGGGCCTTTCCCGGGTTTCTCGCGGCGAGCGGCGTGCCGGCGCTCGTTCTCGGTCCGGCCGACCATATGGCGGTCGCCGCCACCCTGTGCGACCATCCGCAGATCGGCACTCCGATCGTTTTGCGTTAGCTGGGACGTATCATGGCCAAGGTCGCGACGCCGCGATGGGGGTGGGCGCTGACGGGGTCGGGGCATTTCTTCAAGGAGTGCCTGGCGATGATCTCCGGGCTCGAGCATGTCGACCTGTTCGTGAGCCGGGCGGCCGCCGAGGTGGTGCGCATGTACAAGCAGGAGCTCAAGCTCCCGAAATCCGCCCGCGTCTTTCGCGATACCGCCGCGAGCGCGCCGCCGGTCGGCGGGTTCTATTACGGCGTCTACCACACCCTCGTGGTCGCGCCGGCGACGTCGAATACCGTTGCCAAATGCGTGCTTGGAATTTCCGACACGCTGGTCACCAACGTGTTCGCACAGGCCGGCAAGTGCCGCGTCCCGGCGATTGTGTTCGCCTGCGATACGGCGCCGGAGCTCGAAACCGAGGCGCCGAAAGGCATGGTCAAGGTTTTCCCCCGCCGCATCGATCTGGAGCATACCGAGCGCCTCAAGTCGTTCGAGGCGACCGACGTGATCGAGACGCTCGCGGCGCTCGACGCGGCGGTTGCGCGGCGCAAAGACGAACTCGCGGCGCATGACTGAGCGCATCCTCTTCCTCACCGGTCATCTGGCGCGACCGCGGCTCGAGAAGGTCCTGGCGGTCGCCGGCGACCTCGACTTCGCGTGGTCGATCCTCGACATCGGCGTGAAGGTCGCGGCGCTGATGACCGAGGCGATCATCGCCCGCCGGCTGCCGCGTCCCGTCAGCGCCGATCGCGTGATGGTGCCGGGACGCTGCCGCGCCGACCTCGCGCGGCTTGCGTCGGAGTTCGGCGTGCCGTTCGAGCGCGGGCCGGACGAGCTCAAGGATCTGCCGGCCTGGTTCGGCAAGCATGGGCACGCGGTCGATCTGTCGCGGCACGACATGCGCATCTTCGCCGAGATCGTCGACGCCTCGGCGCTGCCGGTCGCGACGATCCTCGCCCGCGCGCAAGCGATGTGTGCGGCCGGCGCCGACGTGATCGATCTCGGCTGCCTTCCCGACACGCCGTTTCCTCATCTCGAGGAGGCGGTGCAGGAGCTCAAAGCGAACGGCATCCGCGTCAGCGTCGATTCGGCCGATCCGCAGGAGCTGCTGCGTGGCGGACGGGCGGGCGCGAGCTTTCTCCTCAGCCTGACCGAGCTGAACCTCGACGTCGCGCAGGAAACCGGCGCGCAGCCGGTGCTGATCCCCGAGCCGCACGGCGATCTCGCGTCGTTGTGGCGCGCCGCGGAAGATGCGGACCGGCGCGGGATCGCCGCGATCCTCGATCCCATTCTCGATCCGATCCACTTCGGCTTCATGGCATCGCTCGCGCGCTACGCCGAGGTGCGGCGGCGGCTGCCGGACGCCGAGATGCTGATGGGGACCGGTAACCTGACCGAGCTCACCGACGCGGACTCGGCGGGGGTCACCGCGACGCTGCTCGGCATATGCTCGGAGCTGCACATCCGCAATCTCCTGGTCGTGCAGGTGAGCCCGCACACACGCCGCACCATCCAGGAGCATGACGCGGCGCGTCGCATCATGTTCGCGGCGCGCGAGGACGCAAGCCTGCCGAAGGACTATGGCACCGCCCTCTTGGCGCTGCACGAGCGCAAGCCGTTTCCCTATTCGGCCCCCGAGATCGCGGAGCTCGCCGCCCAGGTCAAGGATGACAATTTCCGCATCGAGATCGCCGAGGACGGCATCCACGTCTACAATCGCGGCGGGCATGCGATCGCACAGGATGCGTTGTCCCTGTTCGACCAGCTCGGCGTCGAGAAGGATGGCGCGCATGCGTTCTATCTGGGGACGGAGCTGATGCGGGCCGAGATCGCCTGGCGCCTCGGTAAGCGATACGTGCAGGACGAGCCGCTCGATTGGGGCTGCGCGGTCGACCGGCCGAAGGAAGAAGACCTCACCCGTCTGCGCGAGGCCGGGCACACGCTGCGCCCGGCGCCATCGGAGTGATCCGATGCCGATGATCCGCGAGACGATCGTCACGACGATCAGCCAAAGCGGCGAGGTTCATATCGCGCCGTTCGGCATCATCGCGGACGGCGACGAGTGGATCATCGCACCGTTTCATCCGTCGGTGACGATCGACAATTTGCGCGTGGTGCCGTTCTGTGTCGCCAGCTACACTGATGACGTCAGGATATTCGCGGGCTGCCTGACGGGGCGACGGGATTGGCCGACCGTCCCGTCGAAAGAGGTGCCGGTGCCGCGGCTCGCCGCGGCCTTGGCGCATGCCGAGCTTGCAGTAGCCGGCGTCACCGAGGACGCGCAGCGGCCGCGGTTTCATTGCCGCGTGGTGTACCGCGCCTCGCACGCCCCTTTTGAAGGCTTCAACCGCGCCCAGGCGGCGGTGGTCGAAGCCGCCATCCTGGTCAGTCGCCTGGACCTGCTGCCGCGCGAGAAGATCGAGCAGGAGATGGCGTATCTGGCGAACGCTGTTCGCAAGACCGCCGGGCCATCCGAGCAGCAAGCCTGGGATTGGCTGGTCGAGCGCGTGCGCGCGCGGTACCCCGGCGAGCACAAAGATTATTGATATTTTCGGACAGTCAGAACCGCGCGCGCACGCCGACATAGGCCGCGAACGGCATGCCGGGAACGAAAGTGCGCGGGTCGTTGAGCACGAGGAAATTGGGATTGCCGAACGTGTTGCTGTTGAAGCCGGCGGTGTTGAAGAACGTGCCCGTCACAAAGTAATGCTGATTGAAAACGTTGTTGATCACCCCGAACAGCTCCACCGTCTTATTGATCTCATAGGAGCCGTGCAGGTTCACGACCCAGTAGGCCGGCACCTTGGGATTCTGGTTGGAGTCGTCGTGGAGCAGGTACTGGCTGCCGATGACATTGAGATCGGCGCCGACCTTCCAGCGATCCGTCACCTGATATTCCGCCCCTGCCTTGAACCGATGGGCCGGGATGCCCGGGATGTGATCGCCGGGAGTGACGAGGATGTTGCCGTTGATGTCCGCCGCCGGGTTGTTCGGCGAGGACAGGGTGAACGTGCTGCGATACGTCGCATCGACGTAAGTATAGTTCGCATAGACGTTCCAGCGCTCGCGCCGGTAGTCGACCTTGGCCTCGACGCCCTGGTGCAGCGTCGTGCCGGCGTTCTGAAAATATCCGAACATCGGGACCGCGGCGCTCCCGACATTGAGAATGTCGTCGCTATTCTCGGTGTGGAACACGCCGAGCCCCCAGGTCAGGCGGTCCTTGTCGCCGGCGGCACCGTAGCTTCCGCGCAGGCCCGCCTCGATGGTGTGCGAGACCACCTGCTTGAGCGGGGGATCGGAAATCAGGAAGTTGTCGATCATGCACGGATGCATCGGATCGGAGCAACCGAGCTCCAGCGGGGTCGGCGCGCGATTCGCTTCCGAATAGCCTGCGTAGCCGGTGACGCTCGGTGTGATCTTGTAGGTTGCGCCGAGCACCGGATTGAAGCGCTGGAACTGGCTGGAGCTGTCGAGCAGCGGCTCGGTCCCGGTCTGATCCTGCAGGTTGATCTGGGCGAAGTTGAACCGCCCGCCGGCGGTCACCGCGAGCCGCTGGGTGATGTCGAACGTATCGGTGGCGTAAACCCCGAGATAGGTGTTGGTCGCGAGCAGATTGACCGGCGTAATGTCGTCGGCCGGCTGATCGATGAAGATCCCGGTCCCGTTCACGAACAGGTTCTGATTGATCGTGCCGAGCTCGCTGTTGCCGGTGAAATTGGTGTGGCCGTGATCGATGCTCATTCCCACCACGACATGGTTGTCGTGATCGATGAGCTTGGCGCTGCTCGCGACCTGCGCGGAGCCGCCGAAGCTGTTGGTGGCGGTCTGGTTGCGGTCGATCTCGCCCAGGAAGGCGCCGGGCGACAAGGTATTGGGCGTCGCCATGTTCTGGTTGATCGGCGTATTGCCGTCGCCGATGCAAAGCTGGCCGGGGAACGAACCGCCGGGGTCGCAGGGCTGGGCGTCGGTACCGTTGCCATCCACATGCGACTGCCAAAAGCCGCGGTAATAGGCGTTGCCTTGGATCGCCAGCGTATCGGTCGGCTCGTAGCTCAGGCTGGAGGTCAGGAATGCAAGCTGCAGATGGGTCGTCTGCGGCCAGCTATAGACGCTGGACCAACGTTGATCGAGGAGCTCGATCGGCGTCGCGGCGACGGCGCCGAGATTGTTGTCGGCCCCGGTGAAGTTCACGTGGAATTCGCTCACGCTGTTGCGCGCGCCGATGTCCACGTACATGCGCCGCACGTCGGAGCTCGAGGAGAAGTCGCGCCAGCCATCGTCATGGATGGCATCGAACGCCACGTAGGCGGCGACGTTGTCTTGCTGCATGCCGGCTTGCACGCTGCCCTGCCGGCGTCCGTACGAGCCGAGAAGTCCCTCGACCTCGGCGCCATGATACGTGAAGCCGTTCTTCATATCGAAGCTCAGCGCGCCGCCGATGGCGTTGAGACCGAAAATCGGGCTGTTCGGCACGAGCACGAGCTTGTTGATCGCCATCTGGGGAATGAAATCCCAGTTGACCACGTCGCCGTAGGATTCATTGATGCGCACGCCGTTCTGATACACCGCGAGGCCTTGCGGCGTGCCCGGGACCGGAGATGCCGTGAAGCCGCGATAGTCGAAGTTGCGCTGAAACGCGTTTCCCGATTGGTCTGAGAGCGAGGCGCCGGGCACGCCCCTGGACAAGGAGTCGAGCAGGTTGGTCGATTTCTGCAGCTCGAAGTCGGATGACGTGAGGACCTGCGTGTTCGACGGCACCTTGTCGCGATCGATCGCCGCCGGATCCGGCCGAGCCGCCACGGGTGCCGGCTGCTGCGGCGCTGCCGTCGTGGCCGTCGCGGGCCGCCGGATCGCGGGGGCGCTCGTCGCCCCGGTGCGCGGTCGTGCAGCGCGCGCCGGGATGGGTGTGGTCGAGATCACCTCGACGGTCGGCAACTGGACGGGTTGCTGTTGCTGTGCCGAAGCCGGGGCCGCTGCGGTTGCGCCGACCACCGCCAGCAATGCCGCTACGACTGACGGTCGGCCGACGGTTCGCAACGCCCCCGGGCCACTCATCATGCCGCCCCACAATAATCCGACGCCTCTGATTATTCGACGAAATGCGCCCCTTGTCCCGGCGAGCTTTGGCAAATCTGACCGGGAAGTTTTGCTAACGGGCGGCGGCCCACCCGAAACGGCCATGCGGCGGCATCTCAGGGCGCATTGGGAGCGGATTGCACCGCGATGCGGATGAGGTCCGGCAGGTTCCTGGCGCCGAGCTTGCGCTTGAGCTCGGAGCAGACATTGGCGACGGTCTTGTAGCTCAGGTTGAGCTCCTCGGCGATGTCCCCGTACGGCATGCCCCGCGCCAGCAGGGTGAGCGTCTGCAGCTCACGCGGCGTGAGGTCATCGAGCGGATTGCGCCGCAGCCCGGTGCGCGCGAGCGCCACCTCCATCGCGATCTCGTTGCTCAGGTACGGCGTTCCCGCCATGACCTGCTCGAATGCGCGCACCAGCTCGGCCGACGAGGTGTCCTTGTTGACGTAGCCGAGCGCGCCGGCCTCGAGCGCGCGCGCCACGATGGCCGGGTCGCAGTGCATGCTGAACACCAGGATGCGCGTGCGACGGTCGTGGGCATGGATGCGCTGGATCAGCGACAAGCCGTCGAGCTCGCGGTGATGCAGCTCGAGGTCGACGATGACGGCGTCGGGGCGATGCCGGCGATAGAGCCGGTAACCGTCGACGAGGTCGCGCGCCTCCATGATGTGCTCCACCCCCGCGTCCTGCAGGATGCGCCGGCAGCCCTGCAGCACGATCGGATGATCGTCGACGATGAGGACGCTCGCCATCGCGTTCAGCCCGTGCCGTCGGTTCGGTCGGGCAGCGGAATGACCACCCGGACGCGGGTGCCGCCGTCGGTCGCGCGACCGACCGAGCACGCGCCCCCGAGCGCATGCACGCGTTCCTCCATACCGCGCAAGCCGAAGCCCGCCGGCGCCGGCACGGCGATCCCGCATCCGTCGTCCTCGATCGCGAGCTCGAGCTGCGCATTCGCGCCAAGAGCACCCGTCGTTGGCGCCGACGCATGGTCGGGAGCCGTCTCGGCGAGCGTGACGCCGATGCGGCGCGCCTGCGCGTGCTTGATGGCGTTGGTCAGGCTTTCCTGGACGCAGCGATAGATCGTGAGGTCGATCTGCTCGCCGTAGCTCGGCGCTAACCGGGCGGCCGCGAACGGAAAGGCGATCCGCGGATGCTGGCGGGCGCGGTGGCGGATCATCTCCGCCAGCAGGTCGGCGAGGGGGACGTGGCCGAGCGCCATCGGCCGCAGCCGTGTCAGCAGGCTGCGATTGATCGACTGCAGGCGCTCGACGATGGCGAGGATATCGCGCGCGCGCTCCTGCACGGCCGCGCGCGCCGGCACGTCCGCCAGCGCGGCCGCGACGGTCGCGATCGAACCCGCATTGGCCTTGAGGCCGAACAGGCTCGGTCCGACCTCGTCGTGCAGCTCGCGCGCGGTGTTGCGGCGCTCGTCGTCCTGCGTCGTGATCAGCCGCCGATAGAGCGCGGCGTTCTCGGCGCGCGTCCCCTCGAGCGCGCCCGCAAGCGCGTTGAACCGGTCCGCGATCGCGGCGAGCTCGCGCGCCTGCGGCCGCGCCAGCCGCACGCCGAAGCTGCGCCGCTCGAGATCGAGGAGGCCGGCGCCGAGCGCCGTCAACGGGCCGAGCACGCGCCCGAACAGGATGTAGAGGATGCCGATCATGGCGAGATTGACCAGCGCGGCGACCGTTGCCAACGCGGTCAAGTTCTCCCAAACCTCGGCGATCTCGTCGCCAGGCTCGCCGGCGATCAGCACCGAGCCGAGCTGCCGGCCCTTCACGACGACGGGCAATTCACGGCGCTCGATCGGCGGAGAGACGAGGGACGCAAACCACGCCGGCGCGGGGGCGCGGGCGTGCCCGGCGCCTTCCTCGGCGCCCCGCATCGGCCGCGTCGCCACCGGATGCCCGGCCGTATCGCGCACCGCGATGCGCACGTGTCGCGCAAAACGCTGCTGCAGCGGCAGGTCTTCCAGGAACCGCTCGGGCGACGTGTCCGCCGGCATGAGGTTGATTGTTTCGCGCACCAGCACCTCGGCCAGGTTCATCGACGCGCCGATCTCGATCTGCGTCGATGTCCTCGCCTTCATGATGCTCACGCCGCCGGCGACCAGCGCCGCCACGAGCTCGATCAGGATCACGATGAGCAAGAGCTGTGCGCGGACCGACTGCCGGTACCAGCACGCATCGAGCAAGCCGGCGAGGTGCGCGCGCAAGGCGCCGTACGGTGTCTGCGCGACAGCCGGCTCGGCGCTCGCCGGGTCGGAGCACGCCAGGCGGTCGTCCGTCGTTGCCGGAATATTCCGTGTCGCCACCGACATCAGGGGTTTCCCCGCCGTACGCGTTACAAGCGCCGAGCGGCATGAAGCTTATTCGATTACAGGCGCGCCTTCGAGTCGGCGATGAGGCCGGGGCCGGGCAGCGCCAGCGCGGCCGCGGCGGCCGCCCGCGGCCGCGAGCGATTTGAGCTTGAGCCTCTCGGTGCATGACCCCCATCACTTTTCGAGATGGCAAGGCGTCTCCGGCGCGTCGTCGCCAAGCGTGTCGAGATCGTCGAGGCGGTGGAGTGCGCCTTCGACCGGGGCGCTCGCGACCACCGCGTAGGGGCTCGCGAGCAGCATCGCCTGGCGCAATTGATGATCCCAGGGCCGCACGCTCACCGCGACGCCCTTGTCGCCGTCGAATGCGCCGCCGAGAATGAAATCGCGGAGCGGCTTCACGTCGGTCGCGCGCGTGCGCAGCGCCGCCTGCACGATCATCTTGACCGCGATCCACGCCGCCCAGTCGGCGCCCTCCATGTGGCGGCCGCCGGCGCGCGCCTGGAAGCGGGCCTGCACCTGCGGCGCGCCGTTGTGCTCCCAGGTCCAGTGCCAGGCGACGGGCGCGAGATCGATGCTGCCGACCACCGGGCGTGGGCGCTGGGTGCGGTACGGCACCTCGCGGGCAAAATCGAACGCGTCATCGGCGACGAACACCGCGTCGTAGTCGCGGTTGAGCGCGGTCAGGAGCGTCGGATTGTTCTGATCGCGCTCGCGCGGGTCGGTCCCGGGCTTGAAGCGCTCGTGCGCGACCACGTGGGCGCCGAATTTCTTCGCCGAGCGCTCGAATGCCCCGGCGGCTTGCGCGTCGGCGGGGAGGGGGCCTTCCAGCACGATGACGTTTCCCCATTTGCGCGCGGCGAGGAACTGCGCCAGCGCGTCCATGCTCATCGCGAGGCTCGGAAACGTGTGGATCAGCTCGGGCGCGCACAGCTCGCGGCGCAGCGTGTCATCTGCCGCGCTGACGTTGAACAGGAGCGCATCGCGGCCGCGCACCGCGGCGGCGAGCGGCGCGAAGGCGGCAGCCGGTGCGTCGATCAGGAAGAGGTGGATGTCGCGGCGCTCGAGCGCCTGCACCACGGCGGGCGCAACCTCCTCGGCCGACGCGACGCTGATGCGCGCGAGCGCGAAATCGACCGGCAGCACGCGGCGCAGCGCCTGCGCGTCGTCGATCGACACCTCGGCGCCCGCATAGGGATGCGCCCGCGTCTTGAGCAGGATGCGGTCCTCGCCCATGACCGGCGCATAGCGGGGGTCGCCCGCGATCTCGACATAGCCGATGGTGAGGATACGGCGCGGCGGGGTGTCCTGGGCCGAGGCGGGCGTGCAAGCGAGGAGGCGGCAGAACAGCAGGAATGAGACGGCCGCGCACGCCGCGAGCAAGCCCGGCTTCGGATGCAAGCGGCGGAGAGGACCCGGGCGCCGTGCCTTGATCACGCGATCAATCATCGACCACGATCCCCCACGGCACGCGGCCGACCGCGATCGAGATCACCGCCTTGCGGCTCGCCGTGTCGACCACCGTGATGTCGTCGCCGAATCCATTGGCGACATAGAGCGTCTTTTCGTCGCGCGAGAGCGCGACGCCCCAGGCGCGCTTGCCGACCAGGATGTAGGACAGCACTTTCCGGCTCGCGACGTCGACCACCGCCAGGTGCGCGGCATGGCCGAGGGTCACATACGCGGTCCGGCCGTCGCGGGTCATGACCAGGCCGACCGGCGTCACGTCGCTCTTGCGCATGCCCGGCGGCAGGAATTCCACCCGGCCGACGACCGCGAACCTCTGCCGATCGATGATGTCGACCTCGCCCGAGAGCTCCGACGAGACCCACAGCTCACGCCCGTCCGCCGTCGCGGCGAAGCGGCGCGGCCGCGTGCCGACCACCACGTCGTCGTCGACGTGTCCGGCCGCGGCATCGATCCTGTGCACCACGTCGCCGACCTCGGAGGTCACGTAGACGGTCTTGCCGTCGTCGCTCACCAGCACGCCCTCCGGCTCGCCGCCGGTCGGCACCTCGTGCACGATGATGTTCTGGTCAATGTCGATGATCGAGAGCGAGGACCCTTCCTCGTTCGCGACATAGATGCGCCGCCGCACCTCGTCGATCGCGAAGGTCTCGGGGCTCGGACCGGTGGCGAGCCTGCCCACCACCTTGCGGGTTGCGACGTCGATGATGTCGATCACATCGTCGTCGCCGCACGCGACGTACAGCTTGCTGTGATCGGCGCTGAAATGCATGTCGCGCGGCCGGCGCGACGTCTTGATGTCGCCGATGACCTTGTAGGTCCGGGAATCGATGACGGTGAGGTTGTTCGTCTTCTCGTTGCTGACGAAGATCAGCCCGGTGTCCTTCGCGGCGGCCGGCGCGGCGAGCGCCAGCAGAAGAACGGCGGCGCAGGCGCGGCGGACGAGCGCGGCGGACGGCGCAAGGATCTCGCTCATCGCTCATGGTCCTTTCGGCGGCAGCGTCGGCGGCGGCATGGGGCGGAACCGCACCGGCTGCGCCTGCGCGAGCGCCGCATCCATGTCGATGCGCACCGCGCCGGCCTCGCGCCTCTCGCCCGCGGCGGCGGCCGCGCGCGTTGCGGTCCGGCTGCCGGCGTCGTGACTGCTCGCCGCGCCATTGGGCTCGTCCGCGCCGGCAAGCTCGCCGGCGAGGCCGAGCTGCGGGTGTCCCGCCATGATCTCGTCGCGCGCCGCGAGCGATCGGTCGGCGAGCGTGCGCGCATAGGCCAGGCGGTACGACCTCGGCAGGCCGCTCGGGATGTTGTCGTCGTCGACTTCCTCGACCCAGAGATAGATCGCTCCCGCATCGCCCGCCCGCGCATCCGGCTCGACCACGCGGGCCCACAGCAGCTGGAATTTGCCCGGCAGCGGCCCGCGCGCGGGCCAACCGAGCAGGCCGTTGGTGGCGAAGAAGGCGACGATGAAGAAGCCCGAGGTGACGACGATCGCGGCGGCCTTGATCCACCAGGCGATGCGCGACCCGACGCAGAGCCACAACAGCAGCACGCCGACCGCCACGTAGGCGAGCGCGAGGGCAATTACGGTCGTGATCATGGCACGGCGCCTGCGCTCCCTCTCCCTGGAGGGCAGAGGGCTGGGGTGAGGGG
>DATBZM010000085.1:0-2111 GCA_036513175.1 Xanthobacteraceae bacterium
CATAACTCGCCGGGCTACCTGCACCACATCACCGAGGCGGTGAAGCTCGCGTTCGCGGACCGCGAGGCCTATTTCGGCGATCCGCGCGTGATCGACGTGCCGATCGACGCGATGCTGTCGCACGACTATGCGAACAAGCGGCGAGAGATGATCCGCCAAGACAAGGCCTGGCCCGAAATGCCGCCCGCCGGCGATCCGCGCAAGCGCGCCGCCGCGCGCGCTGCCGGCGGCGCTGCGCTGGTGCCCGAGCGTGCCTTCGCTGCGCCGGAGCTCGATACGTCGCATGTCTGCTGCATCGACAAGCAGGGCAATGTGTTCGCCGCGACACCGAGCGACGGCTCCTACAATGCCCCGGTTATCCCGGAGCTGGGCATCATTCCGTCGCCGCGCGGCAGCCAGAGCTGGGGCGATCCCGATCATCCGTCCGGCGTCGCGCCCGGCAAGCGGCCGCGGCTCACGCCCAGCCCGGCGATCGCGATCGAGCCTGGCAGGATGAAGATGCCGTTCGGCACGCCCGGTGGCGACGTGCAGACCCAGGCGATGCTGCAGGTCTTCCTCAACATCCACATGTTCGGCATGGAGGTGCAGGAAGCGGTGGAAGCGCCGCGGGTCGCGTCCTACAGTTTCCCGTCCTCGTTCGAGCCGCATGCCTACCATCCGGGCCTGCTCCGGATGGAGAGCCGGATCGATCGCGCGACCGGCGAGGCGCTCGGCCGCCTGGGTCACACGATCGGATGGTGGCCGGAGTGGACATGGCTCGCCGGCGCCGTCTGCACGGTCGTGGCCGACCAGCAAACCGGGGTGCTCAAGGGCGGCGCCGACCCGCGCCGTCCGTCCTACGCGCTGGGCCTGTGACGGCGCGCGCCGCCGTCCACCCATGATCCAGCAGGGACAGAGATGAGACTCCGCCGATCGTCATTGGGCGCATTGTTATTGGGCGTGGCAGCCGTCGTCCTGACCCTCCCATGCGAGGTCCAGGCGCAGAACTACCCGAACCGACCGATCCGATTGATCTCGCCGTTTGCCGCGGGCGGCGGCAGCGACGTGCTGGCCCGCATCATCGCGGCAAAGCTGGCCGATCGCGTCGGAGCGCCGGTCGTGGTCGAGAACCGCCCGGGTGCCGGCGCGGTCATCGGCATCCAGACGCTCGCCCGGTCCGCGCCTGACGGCTACACGCTCGCGCTCGGCAGCAGTGTGCTCGCGGTCGTACCCACGCTCTACAAGCAGCCGCCGTTCGATCCGAACAAGGATTTCGCGCCGGTCGCGCTGGTCGCGCAATATCCGTTCCTGCTGGTCGCGTCGGCGTCGCTGGCGGCCAAGACCCTGCCAGAGCTGCTCGAGATGGCGAAGCAAAGTCCGGGCGAGATCCCATACGCCTCGCCCGGCAACGCGACGTCGCAGCATCTCTTCATGGAATTGCTCCAGGTCAAGACCGGCATCGAGCTGCGCCACATTCCCTACAACGGCACCGCGCCCGCGGTGGTCGACATCGTCGCCGGCCGCGTGTCGCTGATGTTCGCGGCGGCCGCCCCCTCCATCCCATTTTTCAAGAACGGAACCTTGCGCGCGCTGGCGGTCAGCTCGGCCGCGCGCCTGGCGGAGCTGCCGGACGTTCCGCCGGTCGCCGACACGGTGCCCGGCTTCGACGAGTCGAACTGGTCGATCATCCTGGCGCCCGCCGGCACGCCCAGCGACATCGTGAACAAGCTCCATGCCGAGCTGAAGATCGTCATGGCCATGCCGGACGTCGAGAAACAGCTCGCCGCGATCGGCATGATGCCGATCATCAGTCCGTCGCCGAAGGATCTCGAGACGTTCATCAGCACGCAGGTCGAGCGCTGGGGCAAGATCGTGCAGCAAGCCGGAATGGCCGGGACGCATTGAAGGCGGGCGGCGGCGGCACCGCGGCGGCCGACTGTCCATTTTTAGTGACGCCCGATCTGCACATTGGTAGAGCAGATGACCGCCCGCCCCGAGCGTCATCGGGGGTTCTTTTTTGTGGTCTTATCGCGCAGCGCTCGCGATAGGACTTCGCGGCCGACGCCGCTTCGCGTTCGGCCATTCATCCCATGTGCGGCCGTCGAGGATGCGTCCTGTTTTCTTCTTATTCT
>DATBZM010000086.1:0-5570 GCA_036513175.1 Xanthobacteraceae bacterium
ATATGCTGAACCATATGGTTCAGTATGTAACACCGATTGGGAGCATGCAAGGGGAGGCCGCGCGCGCTGCGTTCCCTGTCCGCGACCATCGACGCGTCATCCTGAGGAGCCTCGCGCGTCTTCGCGCGAGGCGTCTCGAAGGATGGGCCGCGGGCGCAAGCGGCGCCACTCGCTTTCTTGGCCCATGGTTCGAGACGCGCGGCCGCAAGTGCGACCGCGCTCCTCACCATGAGGAGGTCGGGTCAGGCTGACGAGTCAAGCCGCCCGCGCTTCAGTGCGTCGTCACGGGTGCGTGAACAAGCCGACCAGGCCGGTCGCGGTCAACGTGTGGCCCTTGAGCGCGTCGAACACCTCCTCGCGCGTGAGGCCGGCCTTGAGCGCCTTGGGGTCGAGGTCGGTGGCGATCAGCGTGAAGGTGTAGTGGTGATAGCCGGTGCCGGTCGGCGTGCACGGCCCGGAATAGTGGCCGACGCCCATCAGGCTCTTGCCGCCGGTATACTTGTCGGTGTCGTTGCTCACCTCGCCTTCCGCGAAGCCCGTCACCGTCGGCGCAATGCCGTAGGCGACCCAGTGCGACACGCCGAGGCCGCCGCGGCCTTCCGGATCGAACATCAGCAGCACGAAGCTCTTGGTGTTCGCCGGCGCGCCCGACCATTGCAGCGGCGGCGATACGTTCTGCCCGACGCAGTTCGGACTGCCCGCGCGGTTGCCCGCGTTCTTGACCGCGAGCTTGCCGCCGTCCTGGAAGGCGGGCGAGGTCAGCAGAAAGTCGGCCGCATTGGCCGATTGGACCGTGCCGAAGGCGAAGAGCGCGATGCCGCTTGCGAGCGCGAGCCGCGAAAGGTGTTTTCCGATCATTGACGTTTCTCCCTAGATTTGTGATGCGGCGGGAGTGTATCGATGGCGGCCTCGAGATCAAGCCGCCTCCGGTGGTCCGGTTCCGCGGCCGCACGAACCCTCAACGTCGCAAAAAAGCGCGGACCCCGCCTGCTCAGTCGTGCGACTATGGCGCCGCAGCCGCCGCACCTGCCGGGAAACATGTCGACGATGCCAAGCCCCGACGTCATCAGCTTCGAGCACGTCAGCAAGCAGTATGACGGCGTGCGCACGCTCGACAGCGTCACGCTCGCGGTGGCGGAGCGTGAATTCCTGGCGATCGTCGGGACGTCGGGCGCGGGCAAGACCACGCTGCTGCGGCTGATCAACCGGCTGACCGATCCGAGCGAGGGGACCGTGCGGGTCGAAGGCGAGGACGTGCGCACGCTCGACCCGATCGCGTTGCGCCGCCGCATCGGCTACGTGTTTCAGAACGTCGGCCTGTTTCCCCACATGACGGTCGCGGAGAACATCGCGATCACGCCGCGGCTGCTCGGCTGGAATGTCGAGAGCCGCGCTGCGCGCGTCGACGAGCTGCTCGATCTCGTCCGCCTCGACCGCGCCAGGCATCGCGATCGCTTTCCGCACCAGCTCTCGGGCGGCGAGCGCCAGCGCGTCGGCGTTGCGCGCGCGCTCGCGGCACGGCCGCACATCGTGCTGATGGATGAGCCGTTCGGCGCGCTCGATCCGATCACGCGCGACGGGCTCGGCCGCGACGTGCGCGCGTTGCACGACGAGCTCGGCCTCACCAGCGTGATGATCACCCACGACGCGCTCGAAGCCGTGCTGCTCGCCGACCGCATCGTGGTGATGCGCGGCGGCAAGGTGATCGCCGACGGAACGCCGCACGCGCTGCTCGCCGGCGACGCCGATCCTTATGTGCGCGAGCTGATGCAGACGCCGCGCCGCCAGGCCGAGCGGCTGCACGCGCTGATCGCGGGCGCGGGCGCATGAACAGCGATCTCGATGCGCGGATCGGCGAGGCGCTGGCGCGCCTGCCCGACTATCTCGGCGGCCACGTGCGGGTGAGCATGACGGCGCTCGCGCTCGGCATTGCGCTCAGCGTTCCGCTCGCGCTCGTCTCGATCCGCCGGCCTGCCTTCCGCGCCATCGTGCTCGGGCTGTCGAGCATCGTGCAGACGATCCCGGGCCTCGCGCTGCTCGCGCTGTTCTATCCGCTGCTGCTCGGGCTCGCGGCGCTGTCGACGCGCGCCTTCGGCGTGAGCTTCTCGGCGCTCGGCTTCCTGCCCGCGGTGCTGGCGCTCGCGCTCTACAGCCTGCTGCCGGTGCTGCGCAACGCGGTGACCGGGCTCACCGGCATCGATCCCGCCATCAAGGAGGCGGCGCTCGGCGTCGGCATGACGCGCCGGCAGGCGCTGTGGATGGTCGAGCTGCCGCTCGCGCTGCCGGTCGTGATGGCCGGCATCCGCACCGCCGCCGTGTGGGTGATCGGCACCGCCACGCTGTCGACGCCGATCGGCCAGACCAGTCTCGGCAACTACATCTTTGCCGGCCTGCAGACGCAGAACTGGGTGCTGGTGCTGTTCGGCTGCGTCGCCGCGGCGCTGCTCGCGCTCGCGGTCGATCAGCTGCTGGCGCTGATCGAGGGCGGGTTTCGCGTGCGCCGGCGCGGCCGCATCATCGCCGGAACCCTCGGCATGGCGCTGATCGTGGTCGGCGCGCTCGCGCCCGGATGGTCGCAGCCGAAGGCGCGCTACCTCGTCGGCGCCAAGACTTTTGCCGAGCAATACATCATCGCCGCGTTGATCGAGCAGCGCCTGCAGGCGGCGGGACTTTCGGCGGCGCGGCGCGAGGGGCTCGGCTCGAGCGTGATCCTCGATGCGCTCGCCGCCAACGAGCTCGACGTCTATGTCGACTACACCGGCACGATCTGGGCAAACGACCTGCATCGCAATGACACCAAGCCGCGCGCCGAGCTGACCGCCGAGGTCGCGCAATGGCTTAAAGAGCGCCGCGGCATCACGCTGCTCGGCGGGCTCGGCTTCGAGAACGCCTACGCGCTGGCGATGCCGAAGAAGCGCGCCGAAGCGCTCGGCGTGCGCACGATCGAGGATCTCGCGCGCGTCGCGCCGCAGCTCGCCATCGCGGGCGACTACGAGTTCTTCAGCCGGCCCGAATGGGCCGCGATCCGCGCCGCCTACGGGCTCACCTTCCGCACGCAACGCACCATGCAGCCGGAATTCATGTATCCGGCCGTGGCCTCAGGCGACGTCGATGTCGTCGCCGGCTACACCAGCGAAGGACGCATCGCCCAATACGACCTCGTCGTGCTCGAGGACACCAAGCACGTGATCCCGCCCTATGATGCCGTCATCCTGCTCGCGCCGCGCGATGCGAACGACCGCGCGCTGATCGACGCGGTGCGCCCGCTCGTCGGCGCGATCGACGTCGAGCTGATGCGCGCCGCCAGCCTGCGCGCGACCAGCGGCTCGGACGACCGCTCGCCCGACGCGGTGGCGCGCTGGATGTGGGGCGAGATCGCGCGGCGGAAGAACGCGAAGCCGTGAGCAGCGCGCTGCAGCCGAAATACAATCGATCTGCAATGGAAAATGCCACCCAATTACAATGCAAGGCCTTGCGCGGGCTTAAGAAAAACCGCCGGCGCAGGAACAATGGCAAGCAATGAAAAAAACAATGCGCAGAGCAATGAAAACAGTCAGAAATCCGGACGTGTTTTACGTCCGGTTGTGAGCCCGGCGGCAGATCCCCCATTCCTATATGTAAGGAACAGGCGATCTACAAAAACGGACGTTGGCGTGCCCCCAACTGAAATCACACGATTTTCTAGGTTTGTTTTGCTCGGACGGCGCCGCGGCGCTGACGCACTCTTAGCTCCGTTGAAATTCCTCCTGTTATCCCAGTTGGGATGTTCTGCCAAAATTGACCACGGGCGTGGCATGGGCCGCTGGAATTGATATCGTTCATATTTCCGCGTTGGGTTCGTTCGGACGGCTTGGCTTCGTTCGGGCACTTTGGCTTCGTTCGGACAGTTTGGGTTTGTTCGGGCGGTTTGGCTTCGTTTGGGCGCTTTGGCTTCGTTCGGTCAAGTCTTGGCTTCCTCCAAACAACCTGGGCCGCAGGCACCCGACGCAGGACAAACCCTGAAACCTCCGTCCTTGTCTCGCGTCAGCATCGCGCCGGCAGATCGGATTTGCAAGCGAAAGCGCGCGTATCCCCACTATTCGCCGGCGACGTGCCGAACGAGCGAGCGCGGCGAGGCCCGTTCGGCGGTCGACAAGGCGTAGCAGATGGGTGCGGCTCGGCTTACGGGCAGGCGTCCCGGAAACCCTGATGCGGGGTCGCATCGGACCAGGTCACGGGCAGACCAATTCCCCGTGCTTGTTGCGAAAACAGCCGACGCCGCCGTAGGTGCCGGGGATGTAGCCGTAAGAAACGCCGACACCATTGCCGCCGAAGGAGCCCAAGTCGATCGTTGCGGCGACAGCGCCGCGCACGCTACGGATCGTGCGGCGCGCAAAGCCGGCGTGGCTCGACGGCGTCAGCGGATGTCTCATTCGCGCATTCGCCTGCGTGATCAGGCTCGCCCCTTGGATCATCGGACCGCTCTCGCTGACGAACAGGCATGCGATGCCCATGGCGGCTGCGAGCGCCCATCGCGAAGCTGTCGATCCCCGAACTCTCATGTGGCCAGGATGTACCACGATCAATCCCCTGGAAGTGTCCGCGACTGGACGCCGAGCCGGTATCAGGAGCCTTGGCCCGGCAACAGCTTGATCGACGTCAAGCCGCATCTGCGTTCGTGCAGATTACTTGCCAAAGGAGCCGGCCAGCAAGCCTTGAAGTGCGCTTTACGATCCGGCCGGTGCCTCGAACTTGAAGCCGATCTTCTGCAGGCCCTCGAGCGCGTCCTTGCCGTATTCGGTCTCGATCTCGGTTGCGAGCGACGGCGCGTAGGTGATCGGATCGACCTGCTGGTCGGTCTCGGGCACGATCATCACCAGGAGCCGGCCGGTCTCGTTCGACACGTTGCGGAAGCGGCGGTTCTCGCCGCGCGGCACCGAAATCATGTCGAGCGGGTCGAGCACCAGCGCGTGCTCGCCCTCGTCGCCCCAGGCGATCTCGAACCGGCCCGACAGGCACATGAAATTCTCGACGGTGTTGAGGTGGCGGTGCAGGCCCGGCCCGTTGCCCGGCTCGCATTCGGCGATGCTGACGATCAGGCCGCGCGGACCCTTCACCGGCGCGCCGGCGCTGCGGCCCTGATAGTCGGCCGGCGCCATCACGGGAAACACCTTGCGCGCCGTGATCTTCTCCATGGCGCCGGGCGGAATGCCCTGGGTCGCAAGATTCTGCGTCTGGTAGCTCTGCAGCATTGCGAAGCGGGCGACGCGCGCTTCCATCTCGTCGCGACCGAGCGTTTGCGTGCTCATGGCGTGTCCTCCGTTGCCTCCGTTGCTTTGTCGCAACTATCCTTGCGGCGATGCGGATTGTCGAGGGGTAAAGGTCGCTTCCGCGTGGGTCACACCTGAGGACTTTCCGGGGGTGGATGTCTCCTTTGAGCACCACAAAGTCGAGCATCGAGGACCCGCCCTGCCGGTGCGAAATCGGCCTGGGCAGGTTCTATCTTGCCTGCCTGCGCGATCCCTGCGGCAACAACATCTGCGCGCTGCACCGCGGCTGAACGGTCTCGACGAGCAGCATCGGTCGGCGGC
>DATBZM010000087.1:0-12864 GCA_036513175.1 Xanthobacteraceae bacterium
TGCGCGCCGACGACCACAGAAAGACCTGCGCGGTGCCGTGGTCGCCGATCACCTGGGCCTCGACGGTTGCGGCATCGACGGCGAAATGGCGCGCGAGATGCACGCGGAAGCGCTGGCTGTCGAGCAGCGTCCCGGTGCTCAGCACCCGGTCATGCCGGGCGCAGTCGCGCGCGACGTCGGCGAGCGGATCGGGCGGGTCGGTGACGACCAGGATCACGGCCTGCGGCGCCGCGCGGGCGACGCGCGGGACGATGTCGCGGTAGATCGCGGCGTTCTTGTCGAGCAGCCGCAGCCGCCCCTGCGGGTCGCTGCGGTCGGTCGCGCCGCCGGTCTTCTCATTGACGCCGGCCGTGATCATCACGACGCCGGCGCCGGCAAGATCGCCGTAGTCGCCGTCGGCGAGCGCGACCGTCGGGGTGAACGTCGTGCCGTAGCGCAGGTCGGTTGCGACCGCCTCGGCGCGCTTGCGCGTGCGGTCGACCAGCACGACCTCGCGCGCGCTGCCGCGGTCCACGCAGGCCATCGCGCAAGCGCAGCCGACCGCACCGACGCCGACGATTCCGAGCTTGCTCATGTTTTCGCTCCATCCGGGCTGCGCACGACATGGTCCGTCGTTTATTGACGCAACGGCGCCCGGTCTTGTTCCATTTTGTCGCTTTCAAAGCGCCGGTAAACTGCCTAAAACGGCGCAACTCCCTGCCGCCGCACAGGATCCGCCATGAACGCGCCCGTCGAGATCGTTCCGCCCTACCGGCACACCCCGCTGTTTCCGCTCGGCAAGGACCCCACCTCGTACCGCAAGCTCGCCGCGGACGGCGTGCGGGTCGAGAAGATGATGGGGAGAGACGTGGTCGTGGTCGACCGCGACGCGCTGCGCATCCTCGCCGAGGCGGCCTTCATCGACATCAACCATCTGCTGCGGCCCGGGCACTTGAAGCAGCTTGCCGCCATCCTCGCGGATCGCGAGGCCTCGGATAACGACAAGTTCGTCGCCTACGATTTCTTGAAGAACGCCAATATCGCGGCGGGCGGCGTGCTGCCCATGTGCCAGGACACCGGCACCGCCATCATCATGGGCAAGAAGGGCCGGCTGATCTGGACCGAGGGCGACGACGAGGCGGCGCTCGCGCAGGGCGCGCGCGATGCGTATCTCAAGAAGAACCTGCGCTACTCGCAGCTCGCGCCGCTCTCGATGTTCGAGGAGACCAACACCAAGAGCAATCTGCCGGCGCAGGTCGAGATCTATGCGGACGGCCCGGAGAACGAGTCCGCCTATAAGTTTCTGTTCATCGCCAAGGGCGGCGGCTCGGCGAACAAGTCGTTCCTTTTCCAGGCGACGCCGTCGATCCTCACGCGCGACCGCATGCTGGCGTTCCTCAAGGAGAAGGTGTTGACGCTCGGCACCGCGGCGTGCCCGCCCTACCATCTCGCCATCGTCATCGGCGGCACCAGCGCCGAAATGACGATGAAGACCGTCAAGCTCGCCTCCTGCCACTACTACGACGAGTTGCCCACCCAGGGCTCGGCCGACGGCCACGCCTTCCGCGACCTCGAGATGGAGCGCGAGATCCACCGTATGACCCAGGCGCTCGGCGTCGGGGCGCAGTTCGGCGGAAAGTATTTTTGTCACGACGTGCGGGTGATCCGCCTGCCGCGCCACGGCGCGTCGTTGCCGATCGGGCTCGGCGTCTCCTGCTCGGCCGACCGCCAGGCGCTCGGCAAGATCACCCGCGACGGCGTCTTTCTCGAGGAGCTCGAGCATCACCCGGCGCAGTATCTGCCCGACGTCGACGAAGCGACGCTCGGCGGCGAGGTGGTGGCGGTCGACCTGCGCAAGCCGATGCCGGAAATCCTGGCGCAGCTCGCCAGGCACCCGATCAAGACGCGCCTCTCGCTCACCGGCCCGATGATCGTCGCGCGCGACCTCGCCCATGCCAAGCTGCGCGAGCGGCTGGAAGGCGGGCAGGGGCTGCCCGACTATTTCAAGAACCATCCGATCTACTATGCGGGTCCGGCGAAGACCCCGCAGGGCTATGCGTCAGGCGCCTTCGGTCCGACCACGGCGGGGCGGATGGACAGTTTCGTCGACGCCTTCCAGGCGGCCGGCGGCTCGCTCATCTCGGTCGCCAAGGGCAACCGCTCGCCGGCGGTGCGCGAGGCGTGCAAGAAGCACGGCGGCTTCTACCTCGCCTCGATCGGCGGCACGGCCGCGAACCTCGCCGAGCACTGCATAAAAAAAGTCGAGGTGGTGGAATATTCCGAACTGGGCATGGAGGCGATCTGGCGCATCGAGGTCGAGAACTTCCCCGCCTTCACGGTCATCGACGACAAGGGCAATGATTTTTTCAAGGAACTGAACCTGGGGTGAGGCGGCGGCGTCGGTTTTGGGTATATGATGCGGCCGTCACTGCGATTGAGGGGAGACACCATGCCACGCGCCTGCCTGCCAATCGCCCGCGCGACCTTCGCGGTCGCGGGCCTGTTGATGCTTTCGCTGTCGACCGCCTCCGCCGCGTCGATCGCGTGCGACAAGATCGGCTCGGCGTATGACAACCTGTTTGCCGATGCCAACACGCGGGTGCAGTCGATCCTCACCGAGTTCAAGGCGCTGCCGGGCGGCGCCACCGAGCAGAGCAAGGACGCGATCCGCAAGCGCTTCTGCGCGGTCGGCGGCGAGCTGGTCGGCTTTTACAAGTTCGTGCAGGCGCTCGCCAATGACTGCGCGGGCCAGGGCGACTCGATGGCAGATCTGCTCAAGGTGGTGAACGAGCAGCTCAGTCTCGCCCAGAAGGGCCTGCACGAGGCTTGCGGCCAGTAGCGCAGGTGGGTGACGCTTGTCCCCGCGCAGGCGGGGACCGCCCGCCGGATCGGAATGACGCGCGCGGTGATTATCGCTCCCGCAAGCCGGGTCTCGATTTTTTGGAGTGACCGGATGACAGCAAGCAGTGCGACGGCACGCCAGAAGGGCCCGCGCGTCTGGCTCGACATGGACCAGAAGGAGCTCGACGACGCCTACGACCAGGCGGTCTATGCGCCCAATTCCGAACAGGTCGCCAGGCGTCGCACCGTCAACAGCGCCGAGGTGCGCGCCCGTCTCAAGCCGCAGCGCCTCGCCTATGGCGAAACCCGGCACGAGATGCTCGACCTTTATACGACCCAGATGCCGAACGCCCCCGTGATGGTGTTCATCCACGGCGGGGCATGGCGCGCCGGCAGCGCCGCCGACAATGCGGAAGCCGCCGACCTCTTGGTCAACGCCGGCGCGCACTACGCGGTGCTCGACTTCATCAACGTGATCGAGGCGGGCGGCAGCCTGTTTCCCATGGTCGAGCAGGTTCGCCGCGGCGTCGCCTGGGTCCACGAAAATGCGCAAAGCTTCGGCGGCGACCCGCACCGCCTCTATGTCGCGGGCCGCTCGTCCGGCTCCCATCTCGGCGGCGTCGTGCTGATCACCGACTGGCAAAAGGACTTCGGCCTGCCGCCCGACCTCGTGAAGGGCGCGCTGCTCTCCTCCGGCATGTACGACTTGAAGCCGGTGCGGCTCTCCAAGCGCGGTGCCTACGTGAAATTCACCGACGCCATGGAGGAGGAGCTGTCAACCCAGCGCCATCTCGACCGCATCAACTGTCCGGTCGTGCTCGCGCACGGCACCTACGAGACGCCCGAATTCCAGCGCCAGACCCGCGCGTTCGCCGCCGCGCTCGAGACCGCCGGCAAGGACGTGAAGCTGATCGTCGGCGAGGGCTACAACCACTTCGAAATCCCCGAGACCATGGCGAGCCCCTACGGCCTGCTCGGCCGCGCCGTGCTCGAGTTGATGGGGCTGGGGAAGAAGTGAAAGGGGAGAGGTTGCCGCGAACTCTGTGCGCCCCCTCTCCCCGAAGGGGAGAGGGTTGGGGTGAGGGGCGCTATGACCATCGATAGTGCGAGCGACCCTCACCCGGCTCGCTTCGCTCGCCACCCTCTCCCCGACGGGGAGAGGGTGAAGGTCACTCCGAGCACTTCCTGAATTCGCGGCGCGGGCCGGCGTCGTTGCGCAGCTGCACCATGGTGTGGTCGTCGACATTGAACTCGCTGAACTTGGTGAACAGCTTGTCGCCGTTGCGCTGCCAGTTCACCGTGATGGCGTCGCTCTCGTACTGGTAGCTGTCGACCGGGTATTCGAGCCGTGAGTGGTCGGCGTAGAGAACGACGATCAGCGTCGACGGCGTGAACGTGTAGCTGCTCACGCTGCCGCACCATTTGCCGGAAATGTCGTCGAACGACAGCGCGAATGCGCGCCCGCCGCCAAGGGCGAGCGCCGCGAACACCAGGGTGAATATCAGGCTCTTGCGCAGCATGCTGGTCACGTTGCCTCCTCGTCGCGCGAAATGTGCGGGGAGCCCCCACCCGCATAGCAACGCGCAAATTTGCGGCAAGGTCAAGACGGCGCCGCCCTCTCACCCACGGCGCCGGCGTTTCACACGCTGAGCACGATCGAGCCGGTGGTGCGGCGCGCCTCGAGGTCGGCGTGCGCGCGGGCGGCATCGTGCAGCGGATACTCGGCGCTGATCGCGATCGTGATTTTTCCGCTCGTCACCATGGCGAACAGGTGGTTCGCGTTGGCGATGAGTTCGGCGCGCGTCGCCGTGTAGTCGGGAAGGCTCGGATGCGTCAGGTAGACCGAGCCGAGCGCGCCGAGCGCCCGCGGCGCGATCGGGTCGGGGTCGCCCGAGGCCTCGCCGAACGAGGCGAGCACGCCACGCCGGGCGAGGCAACCGAGCGAACCCGCAAACGTCGCGCGGCCGATCGAGTCATAGACCGCCGGCACGCCGCGCCCGCCGGTGCGGGCGCGCACTTCCGCGGCGAAGTCGGTCTTGCCCTCCGCATCGAGCACGATCGCGTGGTCGCAGCCGTGTGCGCGGGCGACCGCCGCCTTCTCGATGCTGCCGACGGTCCCGATCACGGTCGCGCCCAGGTGTTTTGCCCACTGGCACATGATGAGGCCGACCCCGCCCGCCGCCGCATGCACCAGGATGGTGTCGCCCGGCTCCACGCGATAGGTCTCGTGCAGCAGGTAACGCGCCGTCATGCCGCGGATCATCATGGCGGCGGCGGTGCGCGCATCGATCGCGTCGGGCAGCGGCACGGTGCGCCAGGCGGGGGCGAGGCGCCGCTCCGCATAGGCGCAGTCCGGCCCGGCGACGCAGGCGACGCGCTGGCCCACCGCGAGATCAGCGACCTCGGCGCCGACCGCCTCGATCACGCCCGCGCTTTCGATCCCGATGCCCGACGGCAGCGTGAGCCGATGGGCGCCGCGTCGCACCAGGACGTCGCGAAAATTCACCGCCACTGCCGTGTTGCGGATGCGCACCTCGTGCGGCCCGGGCGCGCCGACGTCGATCTCTTCGAGGCGGAGCACCTCGGGGCCGCCGACGGAATGGAAACGGAATGCATTGGTCATGGCAGATGGGCGAATGGCGAGTGGCGAATAGCGAATAGTTAGACTACATTCGCGTCGCACTATTCGCCATTCGCTACTCGCGAGTCCACCCAATGCCCGATCCCGCCCACGCTCTGACGCTGCAGTTCCTCGCCTGGATCGCGGAGAGCCCGCGCACCTACGCGCAGGCGATGGACGCCTGGCGCAGCACCTGCCCGCGCCTGTCGATCTGGGAAGATGCGATCCTCGACGGCCTCGTCGCGTTTACGGGCGGCGCGACGCGCAACACCTCGCGGGTGATGCTCACGGCGAAGGGCCGCGCGTTGCTGGCCACGGACACCGCAACCGCGCCGGCGAAACCCGCGCGCGTCGCGGCGCTCGCCCATTGAGTGCGGTCGCGCGCCACGGCGGTTCGCGGCGACGGGCCGCCTGCTTTCTCGCGCTCGCCGCCGCGCTGGCGCTGCCGGCGCGCGCCGCCGAGACGACCCAGACGGGCGCTCCCGCGCCGACGCCCACGCCCGCAAAGCACAAGCACCCGATCGGGCATCAGGTGGTGCGCCGCTGGCACGGCTACGGCTTCCTGCCCGGCTACGTGCCACCCGAGCTGGAGCCGCCGCGCCGGGATTACTTTACCCATCCGCCGACCTGGTGGTACGGGGGACCGGGCTTCTACCGCGGGCGCTGGAACGGCGGCGGCTTTGGTCCATGCTGGACGCAGACGCCGATCGGGCCGATGTGGAACTGCGGCAGGTAGCACGCCCGAAAGCCGCATCATCGGGTCGCCGCCTTCCCGGATCCGAGCACCTCGCGGCTTGCCGGATTGACGAGATGCGTCAATCCACAGGCGGTGCAGCGGAGGCTCACGAATATCTCCTGGGTGCTCCCTTCCGCGCGGATCTCGTCGGAGACCCAGCCTTGCACATTGTAGCCGGTGAGCGGACAGCGAAAGATCAGCGTAGTCATCAAATGATCTTGCGGGGCCGCGACGCCGGGCTCTTTGATGCATGTCAATGCGCACGGCGGGAGGATCGGCTTGATCTGGATCTGGAAATCCGGCGTCGGGATGCCGGTCGGCGTCAGGCGGCGTCGCTCGCCTTGCCGCGGACCGGCTGGCGGTCCTTCGCCTCTTCCTCGGCGAGCAGCTTGAGGAGCTGCAGACGCTGCTCTTCATCGGCCGGCTGCACGAGGAGGCGCCGGTAGCGCTCGATATTCTGTTGGTGGATGAACCAATCCATGGCGCTGCTCTAAACCGCTCCCCCCGGTCCGGTTGCGGAGAATGCGCGCGGCTTTGCCGAAGTCCATTCGCACTACTACCTACCGGCGGGACACGGCGGCATCCAGATGATGCGCCGCGCCGCGCCGAGCGGCGCAGATGCTGGTGCCGCAGCGGCGCGGAAAACCGCATGGGACGCAAATCTCTTCGCCGCGCCGGCGCATCGTTGCGCGGCCGCGCCCGCACCTCTGGGTAGAAATACCTAATTGGCTTTCGCCATTTCGCAACGTGACCAACGGCGCCCGCCCGCAGACACATCAAGTTAACCTGACGATGACCTTATGTTACCCGGCCCCCGCGCGCGAATCGCTTGCGCTTTTTCTCGGAACCAATGCTGGCCATGTTCAAGCTCCGCTCGATCTCGGCGCGCGTCGTGCTCGCAATCTCGGCGACCGTCGCGATCGCCTGCGCCATCCTGACGGCGTTCGCGGTCATGCAGGAGCAGGCGCTGACCCGCATGGCGCTCGACCGGGAGCTCAAGATCCAGTTCGAGAACGTCACTGCGGCGCTCGACTACGAGGCGCGCGCCATGAGCATGGCGAGCAGCGCGCTCGCGGGGTTGTCGGCGACCGGCGACCTGGTCGCCAAGGGCGACCGCGAGGGCCTCTACGCGCTGCTCTCCGGCCCGCTCACGGCGCTCAAGGCGCACGACGCGCAGTTCATCAACATCACCATGCCGCCCGCGACGCTGTTTCTGCGCGTGCATGATCCCAAAGCGTTCGGCGACGACGTCTCGGCGCGCCGCCGGACGATCGTGACCGCCAACACCAGGGGCATCCCGGTCGCGGGCGTCGAGCGTGCGCGCACGACCCTCGCGGTGTTCGCCATAACGCCGATCATGCGCAACGGCAAGAGCCTCGCGGCGGTCGACGTCGGCATGGAGGTCGGCAAGGAATTCGCCGAGCGGATCAAGAAGCGCTTCGGCGTCGACATCGCGATCCATGCCTTCGACGGCGACAAGTTCGAGACGCTGGCGAGCACCTTTGCGGAGAAGACCACCGCGACGCCGGACCAGATCAAGGCGGTGTTCGCCGGGGCGCCGCTGCGCCGCGAGGGCGTGATCGACGGCCATCCGGCCGCGGTCTATCTCGGCCAGATCCGAAACTTCGCCGGCGAGCCGGTGGCGGTGCTCGAGCTCGTCAAGGACACGGCCGAGTACGAGGCCGCGACGTCGAGCGCGCTGCGCAACCTGCTCATCGCCGCCGCGGCGGTGTTGCTGCTCGCCGGGCTCGGCGCGTTCCTGCTCGGACGTGGCCTGTCGCGCCCGGTCGCGGCGCTGACCGCAACGATGAACCGCCTGTCGGGCGGCACGACCGACGTCGCGATCCCGGGCCGCCACCGCGCCGACGAGCTCGGCACCATGGCGAAGGCGGTCGAGGTGTTTCGCCACAACATGATCGAGGCCGAGCGCCTGCGCGCCGAGCAGGCGCAGGCCGCAGGCCGCGCGGCGGAGCAGCGCAAGGCCGACATGCACCGGCTCGCCGGCGAGTTCGAGGTTGCGGTCGGCGAGATCGTCGGCGCCGTGTCGGCGGCGGCGAACGGCCTGGAGACGAGCGCAACCGCCATGAGCCGGACGGCGGAGAAGACCCGGCAGCTTTCCGACATCGTCGCCTCCGCCTCCGAGGAGGCCTCCGCCAACGTGCAGTCGGTCGCGGGCGCCTCCGAGGAGCTATTGGCATCGGTCGCCGAGATCGGCCGCCAGGTGCAGGAATCGAATCGCATCGCCGGCGAGGCGGTGGCGCAGGCCGGCAATACGGATGCGCGCATCGCGGATCTGGCGAAGGCGGCCGAGCGCATCGGCGACGTCGTCAACCTCATCACCACCATCGCGGAGCAGACCAACCTGCTTGCGCTCAATGCGACGATCGAGGCGGCCCGCGCCGGCGAGGCCGGGCGCGGCTTTGCGGTGGTGGCGCAGGAGGTCAAGGCGCTCGCCGGCCAGACCGCAAAAGCCACGAGCGAGATCAGCGCCCATATCTCCGGCATGCAGACCGCGACCGGCGCGTCGGTCGTAGCGATCAAGGAGATCGGCGGCACCATCGGCCGCATCTCCGAGATCGCCGGCGCGATCGCGGCCGCGATCGAGCAGCAGGGCGCCGCGACGCGCGAGATCAGCCGCAACGTGCAGCACGCCGCCCAGGGCACGAGCCAGGTCGCCGTCAACATCGTCGACGTGAGCAAAGGGGCGGGCGAGAGCAGCACCGCGTCGAGCGAGATGCTCACCTCGGCGCGCACGCTTGCGGGCGAGAGCAGCCGCCTCAAGCGCGAGATGGAAAAGTTCCTGGCGACCGTGCGCGCCGCGTGAAGCGTAAATGACTTTTCTTCGAATCGTCGAACCTCACGCGTGCGGCGTTCGACCGATACGCATGAGCAACCGCACCTTCCTCGCCCTCGTCGGCGCCGTCATCATCGTGCTGGTCGGCATCATGGCGCTGCACAGGATGGAAGCCTGCGCGGAGCTCGGCGGCAAGGCCTGCCCGCTGCCGCGGTCCTACGTGCCGCAGAACCAGTAGCCCTTGAAAAAGAGGCCGCCCTCGCGGCGGCCTCTCGTTGATCGTCCATCCGCCTACCAGTGGTCGCGGCAGACGCGCAGCTTGCACGAGCCGTTCCAGCGCCGCTCGACGCAGCGGCAGCGCTGGGCGACGATGATCGACGCCGGGTGCGGGGCATTGACGGTCGGCGTCGTCGCCATCCTGGTCGCTCCGGCCGGGGCCGCAAAGGCGAATGCGACGGCGAGAGCCATCGCGGCAAATGTCAGGCGCAAGATCTTCCTCCATCCTTGGGTCAGTCGTTGACGCCGCAGCGCCAGATGGGCGTTCCTTTCCGTTGGACCCGCCCGCGCGCCGGCGGCGTGAGCCATATTAGCGTCCCACGGAGACCGGAACGCAATAGCCCGGCGGGGAAGGCGAGCGCGCTAATCCTCCATCCCGCTGATCGCGAGATAGATCGCGAGCATCGCGACGGCAGCCGCGCCGGTAAACTCCGGATGGTGGCAGAAGTTCTCCGCGCTGGTGCACAGCGAAACCGCCCAGTCGGTCTCGTCGAGCATGCCGGCGACCACGAACAGCGCGGTCGCGGCGAGCAGCGCGAACCCCATGATGCGGGCGAGCGACGACCAGCGAAAGGCGCGCGGTTGGCTGTCCGCCGTGAGCTGCGCGCCGTAGCCCGGCATCATCAGCGCGATGGTGTCGATCTCGGCGAGCTCCGCCGAACGGCTCGCGGCCGGCAGCTCCGGGACCGGCTGGCTCCGCATCCAGGCCGGCCGCGGGTCGAGGTCGATGTTGGCGGTCGCATCGTCGACGAACTGCACGCCGAGCTGGCCGCCGCGCCGCCAGGCAACGCGGCAGAAGCGGCGCTCCTTGCCGTCCTTGGTGAGAAAGAGGCCGAACACGTCGGGCAGCACGCTCGCGCGGGCGGCCGCGATCCGCGCGCCCGCCTCGGAAATGTCCCACAACACGCAGGGCAGCCGCGCGCCGCCGTCGAGCACGACCCACGCCGCCTGGCGGCGCTGCGTGCGCTTCGCCTTCCTCAGCTCCCGCCGCGATTCTCGGGTCAACCTGCTCCCCCACACCAAGGATCAAACGACGGGCAGTGCGATCAACGAGTTGGCTGCAACCGCTTGGGCATGCAAAACCGGGCTAGTTCGCGCCATGCGCGAAGGTTTGTGGGAAATACCCGTAACCGCAACGTGTTTAATACACCCTAATCTTCTGCGTTGATTTTGCGTGAACCATGGCCCCGCGCGGGTCGGCGGTGCGTTAACGCGCCGGTAACTGCGGCCGCGGGCGACCTGCCTTTCCCGGCGGGTGGTAGCCGCTCGCGCCCTGTCGGCCGTCAGCCCTCATCGCGTCAGCTTGACGCCGGACGCCTTGACCACCGGCGTCCAGAACGCGAACTGCCGATCCAGATAGGCCGCCATCTCGGCCGGGCTCGATCCGATGGCCTCGAGCCCGAGCTCGGCGAGGCGCGTGCGCACATCCGGCAGCGCAAGGACCTTCCCGGTGGATTCGGAGATCCGTCGCGTGATGTCGTCGGGCAGGCCGCGCGGGGCATAGAGCGCGTACCAGTTCGGCAGGTCGAAGTCCGCGAGTCCTGCCTCGGCGGCCGTCGGCACCTGCGGCAACAGCGCAATGCGCTTGTCGCCGTTGACGCACAGGGCGCGGAGCTGACCGGCGCGAATGAAGGGCAGGAATGCGCTGGCGACGCCGGTCTCCATCTGCGTCACCCCGGCAACCAAATCCTTGATCGCCTCGCCTTCGCCCCGATAGGGCACGTGCACCATCTCCAGCCGCTCGCGCGTGGCGAAGAGCTGGCCCGCGAGGTGGACGCTGCTGCCGGCGCCGGTCGAGCCGAACTTGAACTGGCCGGGCTTATGCCGCACCAGCGCGACGAATTGGCCGAGCGTCGCCGCCGGGACCTGGGCGTTGATGACGATCAGCGTCGGCGCGGCCGCGATCTCCGTGATCGGCGTCAGATCCTTGCGCGGATCGAACCGCAGGTCGGCATAGGTGAGGGCGTTGATCACCGCCGACGAGACGGTATGGAGCAACAGCGTGTGGCCGTCGGGTGGCGCCTTGACGACGAGCTCGGTGCCGAGCGATCCGCCTGCGCCGCTCCTGTTCTCGACGTAGACCTGCTGACCCGCTTCATTGCTCAGATAGCGCGCGACCAGCCGGCCGACGATGTCGACGGCGCCGCCCGGTGCGAACGGAACGACGAGCTTCACCGGCCGCGCCGGCCAGGCGCCGGCTGATCGCGCGACGCGGCCATCGGACAAGCCGGCAAGCGCCGCGGCCGCCGCCGTGACGAGCGCGCGGCGCGATACGATGCGACCTGCGGCGCTCATCATGTCCGGTCTCCTTATCGCACGCAGTGGTCCGAACTCCTTCGGAGGCGGCTAGAGCATGTTCCGTTCCTTCGGAATCGGAACATGCCCTAGTTTTCCTTATTTGGCGCATGTTCTTGTCGGCGAACCGGCGTCCACTTCGCCGGAACATGCGCTACTGCGGGGTCAGCAGCGGCCGCAGAGCCGACACGGCGAGCGCATCGAGCCGCCCGATGGCGGCGTCGAGCGCGTCGATCTGCGCGGCGGAGAGAACGGATTGCGCCAGCGCGACGAACTTCTGCTCGAGCTGTGTCTCGCTCATCGGGTTGGCGGGACTGCCCGGCCGGTTCCAGGTCTCGCGCGCGAACGTGCGTCCCGATCTGGTCACCAGCAGGATGCGCGCCGCGTGGCGGGTCTCGTCGCCGCCCTTGCTGTATTCCTCGGCCGGCTCGACGACGATGCGATCGAGCATCGCCAGCACCTTCGGGTCGGCGAGCCGATCCTCGCGGAACTGCGCGCCCATCGCGGCGCGATCGACCGCCATCATGGCGAGCGCGAACGGCATGTTCATCTGCGCCGCGGTGACGCCCGCCGGCCGATAGGGCCAGGCGCAATGGCGATGCGCCATCGCGCTGCAATGCACGACGAGCCGCTCGATCTCGCCGGCGCTGAGCTCGTTTTCGCTCATCAGGGCGTCGAGCAATCCGAGCGGCGAATGAATGCTCGCCGCGGTGGCGTAGGGCTTGAACCCGACCTTGCGGATTTCCCACGCGCTGCCGAGACCGCGGGTGAGCCAGGAGTAATCCGGCGCACCGCTCAGCGTCGACAGGAAGCCGCCATACGGAGCCTCGAGGATGTCGGGGATGCCGGTGAAGCCGCGGCTCGCCAGCATCGCGCCGGTGACGCCCATCTGCGCGGCGTGGCCGGCGTGCAGACGCTTCACCATGGCGCCTTCCTGCGCCGACATCAGCCCTTCGGCGAGCGAGCCGGCGATGCCGAACGCGTGCCTCGCCTGATCGTCCGGCAGGCGCAGCATGTTGACCGCCGTGGCGACCGCGACGAACACGCCGCAGGTCGCCTGGAAATGATGTCCGCGCATGAACAGCGCGCCGGTCGCGGCGAGGCCGACGCGCAGGCCGACCTCATAGCCGGCGACCATCGCCTCGATGACGTTGCGGCCCGCGCTCGCGGGCGCAAGCTCGGCGAGCGCGAGCGCAACCGGGACCGCGAGCGAGCCGGCGTGGAGATGCGCGGCGCCGTGGATGTCGTCGAGCTCGAAACCGTGCCCGGCCGTCGCGCCGATGCAAACGGCCTGGCCGATGCTGGTGCGCAGCCGGCTGCCGA
>DATBZM010000088.1:0-17881 GCA_036513175.1 Xanthobacteraceae bacterium
CGATCGATCTCAAGGCGGCGGCCGAGCGCGGCATCACGGTCGCGTGCACGGGCGCGTTCGGCAACCCGACCATCGGCATCACGTTCGGCCTGATCCTCGAGCTCACCCGCCGCATCGGCTTCGAGAATGCGCGCATGAAGGCCGGCGCACCGTGGCAGGTCACGATCGGTCATGACATTCAGGGCATGACCCTCGGCGTCATCGGCCTCGGCAATCTGGGGCGGCGCGCCGCCAACGTCGCCAAGGCGTTCGGCATGAAGGTGATCGCCTGGAGCCAGAACCTCACGCCGGAGAAGTGCCAGGAAGCGGGCGTCGACTACGCCAGCAAGGAGCACCTGCTGCGCAATGCCGACATCGTGACGATCCATCTCCAGCTCAGCGACCGCTCGCGCGGACTCCTGGGCGAAAAGGACCTCGCGCTGATGAAGCCGACCGCGTACCTCGTCAACACGTCGCGCGGACCGATCGTCGACGAGAAGGCGTTGATTTCGGCGCTCACTGCCGGCCGCCTCGCCGGCGCCGGCCTCGACGTGTTCGACGTCGAGCCGCTGCCGGTCGATCACCCGTTCCGCAAGCTCGACAACGTCGTGCTCACCCCGCACCTCGGCTACGTCAGCGCCGAGAGCTACAAGGTCTATTACGGCGACGTCGTCGCCAATATCCGCAACTTCATCGACGGCAAGCCCGTCAAGGTCATCGCGGGCTGAGGGGCGCCAGGTTCCATTGGACTGCGGCCACCCGGACCGGATCGTTCGGCTGGAAGCGCCGGGTGCGACAAAGCGACCACCCCTTGCGATCACGTCGGCGACTCAACACGCTTTGATAGCGCCAGGGCCGGCGATTGCCGTTACGTCAGGTCGGATTACCGTTCCGACATTAACCTCGCCCCATTTCCTTGATTGAAATCAAAGACTCCGGCGTCTAGTTTATGAAGACTTAACGCGGTCACTAAAACACAACAAGCCGGCGTTGGGGGGCGAGTTCAGGTGTATCTGGAAGAAGCGCGCTGCTCGGTGCCGCCGAGCATACGTGTGTTCGTCGACTTCGACGGCACAATTTCGGTCGGCGACACGACCGACCTCATCCTCGAGAGCTTCGCGGATCCGTCCTGGCGGACGATCGAGGCGGACTGGGTGGCGGGCCGCATCGGCTCACGCGAATGTCTCGCGCGCCAGATCGATCTCGTGCGCGCGAGCCCCGAGGCGCTCGATGCGTTCGTGCGCGACGCCACGATCGATCCGCACTTTGCCGGGTTCGTGGCGCTGTGCGGCGCCTACGGGCTCGCCATCACGGTCGTGTCCGACGGGCTCGATCGCATCGCGGCCGCCATGCTGGCGCGCGCCGGCCTCAGCCTTCCGGTCGTCGCCAATCACCTCGAATGGCTCGGCGGGCGGCGCTGGCGCCTCGGCTTTCCGCACGCACGCGCCGACTGCCGGGCGACCGCCGGACATTGCAAATGCGCGACCATCGCGGCCGAGCCGGCGGGACTGCGCGTCCTGATCGGCGACGGGCGTTCGGATTTTTGCGCCGCCGCCGGCGCCGACCTCGTCATCGCCAAGGACGCGCTGGCCGAACACTGCGCCCGCAGCGGGATTGCTTTCGAGCCATTCGCCAATTTCGCCGCCGCATCGCTGATCCTCGCGCGCTGGATCGACGCACTCGGGCGCTCCATCGCGCCGCAACCCGACGAGGCCGCGCATGCGTCGCCCTCCGCTTAAGATCGCCGCGCGCGCCGCCGCGCCAGTTGCATCCGTCGCCGACGAGGAAGCCGAGCTTCTTCGCCTCGAGGCGCTCTACTGCTCGCATGGCGACACCGTCCACTACGCCGAGCAGCCGAAGATCTTCGAGCGCTGCGAGGGCTCGTTCCTCTACGACGCTGTCGGCCGCGAATATCTCGACCTGCAGATGTGGTACTCGGCGGTCAATTTCGGCTACGCCAACCGCCGCCTCAACGACGCGCTCAAGCGCCAGATCGACCGCCTGCCGCAGGTCGCGAGCCAGTACCTGCACCGCGAGAAGATCGAGCTTGCGGCGCTGATCGCGCGTGACGCGCAGGCGAAGTTCGGCCTCAAGGGCCGCGTGCACTTCAACGTCGGCGGCGCGCAGGCGGTCGAGGATTCGCTCAAGCTGGTGCGCAACGCCTCGAACGGCAAGAGCCTGATGTTCGCCTTCGAGGGCGGCTATCACGGCCGCACGCTCGGCGCCTCGGCGATCACCTCCTCCTACCGCTATCGCCGCCGTTACGGCCACTTCGGCGATCGCGCGCAGTTCATGCCGTTCCCCTACCATTTCCGCGGGCCGAAAGGCATGAGCAAGGAGGAGTACGGCCTTCATTGCGTGAAGCAGTTCGAGCGCCTGTTCGAGAGCGAGTACAACGGCGTCTGGGACCCCAAGGCCGGCCAGGCCGAATATGCCGCCTTCTACGTCGAGCCGATCCAGGGCACCGGCGGCTACGTGATTCCGCCGAGGAACTTCTTCGTCGAATTGAAGAAGGTGCTCGACCGCTACGGCATCCTGCTCGTCGTCGACGAGATCCAGATGGGCTTCTTCCGCACCGGCAAGCTGTGGGCGATCGAGCATTTCGACGTGAAGCCCGACGTGATCGTGTTCGGCAAGGCGCTCACCAACGGCCTCAATCCGCTCTCCGGGATCTGGGCGCGCGAGGCGCTGATCAATCCGACCGTGTTTCCGCCGGGCTCGACCCACTCGACCTTCAACGCCAATCCGCTCGGTACCGCCGTCGCGCTCGAGGCGATGAAGATGATGCACGAGGAGGATTTCGCGACCTCGGTGCCGAAGAAGGGCGCCTACTTCCTGCAGGGCCTGCAGGAGCTGCAGCGCCGCCACAAAATCGTCGGCGACGTCGACGGTCTCGGCCTGGCGCTGCGCGCCGAAATCTGCGCTGCGGACGGCTTCACGCCCGACAAGGCCACCGTCGACCGCATGGTCGACGAGGCGCTCAAGGGGGACCTGATGCACGAGGGCCGCCGCTACGGCCTCGTGCTCGACATCGGCGGCTACTACAAGAACGTCATCACCTTCGCGCCGTCGCTTAACATCAGCTACGCCGAGATCGATCTCGCGATCGCGCTGCTCGATCAGCTCTTTGCCCGCGTGAGCCGCAAGCCATGATCGCCACCGACCACGGTTTCACGCTCGGCAACGGGCCAACCGGCTTCCTGCTGGTGCACGGACTCGGCGGCACGCCACTGGAGCTGAAATTCGTCGCCAAGGGCATCGCCCGGCAGGGCTTCACGGTGCATTGCTGCCAGCTCGCCGGCCATTGCGGCGACGCCAACGACCTGCTCGCGAGCGGCTGGCGCGACTGGTATGCGAGCGTCGAGGACGCCCTCGACCGCCTGCGCAAGCGCTGCGACACGATCATCGCGGGCGGCCTCTCGATGGGCGCCGTGCTGGCCTTGCACCTCGCGGCGCAGCGAAAGACCGACGTGCACGGACTCGCACTCTATGCGCCGACGCTGTGGCACGACGGCTGGGCGATGCCGCGGTCGGCCCATCTGCTCGACTTCGGCCCGCTGAGCGCGATCGGCCACCGCATGTTCAGCCGCTTCTACAGCTTCACCGAAAAGGAGCCGTACGGCATCAAGGATCCGGCGATCCGCGCCGTGGTGCTGGCCGCGATGACGTCGGGCGACACCACGCGCGCCGGCATCCTGGTGACGCCGGGCGCCGCCATCTGGCAGCATTGCGATCTCGTCGACGCGGTCAAGCCCGAGCTCAACTCGATCGATGCGCCCGCGCTGCTGATCCAGGCGCGCGAGGACGACATGGCGAGCCTGAGGAATTCCGAATACCTGCAGCGCCATCTCGGCGGCCGCGTCAATACGGTCATCCTCGACGACAGCTATCACATCATCACGGTCGACCGGCAGCGCGACATCGTGATCGACAGTTCCACCGCATTCGCGACCTCGCTCGCGGCGCGGCGGGCCAAGCAGGGGCACGACACCATCCGGCCGCTGCACAAGGCCGACGACGACGCAGAAACCACCATCGCGCCCCCGATCAACGCGAAAGCGTGAGCCGGACGGTATTCGTCGACCCATCGCGGGAACCGCCGCGGGGGCCATTGCGGTCTCGTCGCGGATGCGCGTAACCTGACGCCCACGAGAAATTCCGCGCGGAGGTCGCCCATGACACGCCGTTCCCTGCGAACACTGTCTCTTGTGCTCGCATGCTCGCTCCCACCGCTCGCCGCACACGCGGCGCTGGTGCGCGTCTACATTACCAACAGCGCCGGCGATGCGATCGACGTCATCGATCCCGCGACCAACAAGGTCGTGCAGCAGATCAGCATCGAGGCGGCGCACGGCATCAACTTCGCGAAGGACGGGTCGAAGGTCTTCGTCAGCAACGAGGCGACCTCGACGCTCGACGTGTTCGACCGCGAGAGTGGCGCGCTGATCAAGAAGATCGCGCTGAGCGACCACCCCAACAATATCGCGGTGACGCCGCAGGGCGATCGCGTGGTGGTCGCGATCGCGCGCGGCACCGGTGCGCTCGACATCGTCGACGCCAAGACGCTGACGCTGACGAAGACCGTCCCGACGCACGGCCGCCTGCACAACGTCTATGTGACGCCGGACGGCAAATACGCCGTGATGGGATCGATCCCGGCCAAGATGATCACCGTCATCGATCTCGCGACCGAGCAGATCGCCTGGGAGCTCAAGGTCGAGGACGGCGTGCGTCCGATGACGATCGAGGCCAACGACGACGGCTCGACCAAGCGCATCTTCGCCCAGCTCTCCAACCTCAACGGCTTCGTGGTGGTCGACTTCGCGGCCCGCAAGGAGGTCGCCCGCATCACGCTGCCGCCGGCGCCGGCCGAGTTCGAAACCGATTCGGAGCGTTCGACCGCGCCGTCGCATGGCATCGGGGTCGCGCCCGACCGCAAGACCCTATGGGTGACGAGCATCCCGAACAACGCGGTCTATGTCTACTCGCTCGCGGACCTCAGCTTGGTCGGCCATGTCGACCTGCCCGACCTCAAGCTGCCCGGCCACAAGCCGCTCTCGGCGGTGGCGAACTGGATCACCTTCACGCCGGACAGCAAGACGGCCTATGTCTCCAACGCCGCGCTGCGCTCGGTCAGCGCGATCGACATGCCGGCGATGAAGGTCATCGCCGTGGTGCCGGTCGGCGAGGTGCCGAAGCGCATCAACACGATGGTGATGAACTGAGCCGCGCAACGCCCGCGGCAGCGCGGGCGATAACGCACGCCGCGGCGGCTATTTGCCGTCCGCCTTCGCGCCGTTGACCCAGGCCTCGATCGCCTTCCACTGCGGATCGTTCTTGTCCGCGAACTGCCGGCCGCCCGAATGAAAGGCGTCGCCGCCCCCCTCGGGCGCAAGCGGATGCAGCAGCAGACGGCTGGTGCCGGGCTCGCCGGGATTCACGAGGTTCGACACGGTCGCGAAGTTCTTGCGCGACTGCTCCTCGGTCCACGTGTCGTGTCCGGGCAGCAGCTTCTCCAGATGCAGGCCGTTGTTGCTCTCCGCGTGGCAGAAATAGCAGCGGGTGTGGCCCGGCCGCTTTTGCAGGAAGATCGGTTCGACCTTGCCCTTGAAGAAAGCATAATCGAGCGCGGGCGCGGCCGCCGCATAGCCCGCCAGTCCCGACCCCAACGCGACGACAACGACGAACCGCAAACGACCCGGCATGCGCCACCTCCCTGTTTGCCGGCAAGACTAGCAAAGGAGATCGCGCCGCGCGATGCCGTTCAGCGTGCGCAGGAATTCGCCCTAATGGCGGGGTTGGACGGTCAGCTGGGCGTGATGTGATCGTCGGCCTTGGTCGCTGCCTCGAGCGGAACGTTGTTCTTTCCTGCTCGACCGGCAAGCTGCGACCGATGCGCCGTCAGTTGACGGACCTCCGCCTCTTCCTCACCGATGCGGCGAGTGATGAACGCGCGTTCGAAGTCCGTCAGCGGCGTGTGGAGCAGGAACTTGTAGCGATGGATGTTTTGCCGATGAACGAGAATCCGGATGGTCGCTTCGTCTGGCACGGCGATACGCCCTCCACTGAGCTGCACGACGCAGCCCTAGGATAAGTCGGACCTCATCGGATTGGTTCCGTTTGTTCCCCGCCGATTCTCGCACAAAACCGTCCCCTGCCCGCGCGCGGCATGCGCGTTCGCGAACATCGGCGATAGCAATCAACTCAACATCAAGCGCGACAGTCGGGTTCCGCTCGCCCGGCTCAGGGTCACGAAGGGCTCGTCGAAGCGTGCCGGAGCTGCCCGCCCCATCGCGCAGGCGCTCCTCGACCTCGGCCACCGGCGGTGGCCACCGGTGAGTGCGATGAAATAAGCACCAAGCGGCAGATGACGAATTCGTCAACGTTAATGAGATTGCCATCCATCGTCTTGATAATTCGCAAAGCCGGAGCACGGGAATCGGGCCAGACGCGTCAACTCGCCTTTGCGGCGCGCGGACCTTGGAGCAGCCCTGCCGATGTCGACCTATCGCCTGGACAAGCTCTTCCGGCCGCAATCGGTCGCCATGGTCGGCGCCAATCCGCGCGAGAAGTCAGTCGGCCGCGCGGTCCTGCGCAATCTGCGCGCGGCGGGGCTCGATGGGCCGATCTATCTGGTCAATCCGGACTTCGCGGAGATCGACGGGATGCGCGCGGTGCGAAGCCTCGCCGCGCTTCCGTCCGCGCCCGAGGTCGTGGTCATCGCAACGCCTCCCGACACGGTGCCGGGAATCGTCGCCCAAGCCGCCGAGCTCGGCACCTGCGCCGCCATCATTGTCACGGCCGGCCTCGGTCATGGCCCGGGCTCGCTCTGCGACGCGGCCGCCAAGGCGGCGCGCGCCAAGGGCCTGCGCCTCGTCGGGCCGAACTGCCTCGGCGTCATCGTTCCGGCGGCACGGCTCAACGCCTCGTTCGCGGCGCGCATGCCGGGCGCGGGCGACCTCGCGCTGATCTCGCAATCCGGCGGCATGGTTGCCGGCATGGTCGAATGGGCGGCGCGGCGGTCGATCGGCTTCTCGGCGATCATCTCGATCGGCGACCAGATCGACGTCGACATCGGCGACCTGGTCGACTATTTCGCGCTCGATCATCGCACGCGCGCGATCCTCCTCTATGTCGAGGAGCTGCGCGATGCGCGCAAGTTCATGTCGGCCGCACGCGCAGCCGCGCGCATCAAGCCCGTGGTGGTGATCAAGGCGGGGCGCCACGCCGAGGCCGCCAAGGCGGCGGCAACCCACACGGGCGCGCTCGCGGGCGCGGACGCGGTCTATGACGCGGCGCTGCGCCGGGCCGGGCTCCTGCGCGTGTTCGACCTCGCCGAATTCTTCGACGCCGCCGAGACGCTCGGCCGCGTGCGCGCGGCGCGCGGCAAACGGCTCGCCATCCTCACCAACGGCGGCGGCATCGGCGTGCTGGCGATAGACCGGCTGATCGATCTTGGCGGCGTGCCGGCGGAAATTTCGGCGGAGACGCGCGCAAAGCTCGACGCCGTCCTGCCGTCCACCTGGTCGAAGGTCAATCCGATCGACATCGTCGGCGACGCGGACGCCGCGCGCTACTGCGCGGCGCTCGACGCGCTGCTCGATGACGGCGAGAACGACGCCGTGCTGGTCGTGAACGTCGAAACCGCCCTCGCCTCCGGCGTCGAGACCGCGAACGCGGTCGTGGATTTCCTCAAGAGCCGGCGCGGCCGGATGGTCAATCCGAAGGCGGCGCTCGCCCTCTGGGTCGGTGCGGGCGAGCAGGTCACTGCCGTGTTCGACCGCGCCAACATTCCGCATTTCGCGACGGAAAGCGACGCCGTGCAGGGTTTCATGCACCTCGTGCGGCACGGCGAAGCGGTCAGCACCCTGATGGAGACGCCGCCGAGCCTGCCCGAGCATTTCGCGCCCGACCGCGCGGCGGCGCGCGCGCTGGTCGAGCACGCGCTGCTCGAGCACCGCAGCTGGCTCGATCCGCTCGAAGCCGGCAAGCTCCTTGAGGCCTATGCGATTCCGATGGTGCCGACGGTTCTCGCCGCGACGCCGCAGCAGGCCGAGACGCTCGCCGCGCCGTTCTTCGGCGACGGCCGCTCGGTGGTGGTGAAGATCGCCTCGCGCGACATCGTGCATAAATCGGACGTCAACGGAGTGCGGCTCAATCTCGCCGACGGCGCCGCGGTGCGCAAGGCCGCCGCCGACGTGATTGCGCGGGCAATAGCGGCAAGGCCCGACGCGCGCATCGCCGGCGTGACGATCCAGCCGATGATCGTGCGGCCGAAGGCGCACGAGCTGATCGCCGGCATCGCCGAAGACGCGACGTTCGGCCCGGTGGTGCTGTTCGGCCATGGCGGCACCGCCGTGCACGTGATCGACGACACCGCGCTCGCGCTGCCGCCGCTCGATCTCAAGATGGCGAACGACCTGATCGCCCGCACCCGGGTCGCCCGCATGCTGCACGGCTATCGTGGCGTGCCGGCCGCGCGGGTCGACGACATCGCGCTGGTGCTGGTCAAGCTCGCGCAGCTGCGCGCGGATCTCCCCGAGATCCGCGAGCTCGACATCAACCCGCTCATCGCCGACGAGACCGGCGTGCTGGCGCTCGATGCCCGCATCGCGATCGCACGCGTGCCGGTCTCGCCGTCCGGGCGGCGGCGGTCCGGTTTCGCGGTGCGCCCCTATCCGATCGAATGGGAGCGCCACGTCACGGTCGGCGAGGACTGGCGCGTCTTCGTGCGGCCGATGCGGCCCGAGGACGAGGACATGGTGCGCGACTTCCTCCAGCATGTGTCGCTCGACGACCTGCGGCTGCGCTTCTTCGCGCCGATCAAGGATTTCGGCCATGTGTTCGTCGCCCGCCTCACCCAGCTCGACTATGCCCGCGCCATGGCGTTCGTCGCGATCGACGAGACGACACGCGCGATGCTCGGCGGCGTGCGCCTGCACTCCGACGCGAACTACGAGAGCGGCGAATATGCGGTGCTGCTGCGCAGCGACCTCAAGGGCCGCGGCCTCGGCTGGAAGCTGATGCAGATGATCATCGAATATGCGCGGGCCGAGGGGCTCAAGCGCATCGAGGGCCAGGTTCTCGGCGAAAACGCCACGATGCTGCGCATGTGTCGCGAGCTCGGCTTCTCGATCGAGCGCGAGCCGGACAGCGGGGATATCCAGAAGGTGGTGCTGGAGCTGGGGTGAAACGGTCTGGCGACTCAGCCGTTCGGCTCGCGCCGCTCGCGCATGTCGCGCAGCAGATCGGCGAGCGTGCGCCGCAGGCCGTGCACCTGGTCGAGCAGGCTCAGGATCACGCCGATGCCCGGATCGTTGACGTCGAGCTCGTGCTTCAAATCGCGGATGAGCGCGGCGCGCGCAATATCCGCATCCGTGAAGGCAGGCTCGGCGGTGCTGCCGCCCGGGATGAGCCACTCCTCGGCGACCCACGCCTCGAGCGTGCCGTCGTCGAGGCTTGCGCGCAGCAGGAATTCCTGGCGGGTGATCGTCATGACTGCATCTCCCGGCGCGGATCGTAGGATTTGCCGGCCTGCCAGCCGGCAGCGAATTTTTCCAGCTCCGGATCGGGCGCGGGCGGCAGCATCACCTTGAGCCGCACCAGCTCGTCGCCATGGCCGCCGCCGTGGCGGCGCACGCCCTTGCCCCTGAGGCGCAGCGTCGCGCCGGTGTTGGAATTCTTCGGCACGCGCATCATCACCGGGCCGGTCGGCGTCGGCACCGGCACCTCGCCGCCGAGCACGGCTTCGCTGAGCGTGATCGGCAGCTCGACGTGGATGTCGTCGCCCTCGCGGGCGAAGAAGCGATGCGGCCTGACCTCGACCTCGACCAGCGCGTCGCCCGGCTTGCCGGTGCCGCGGCCCGGCCCGCCCTTGCCGCGCAGGCGCAGCACCTGGCCGGTCTCGATGCCGGCGGGAATCTTGACTTCCAGCGTCCCGCCGTCGGGCACACCGAGGCGGATGGTGCCGCCGTTCACCGCATCGAGGAAGTCGACCGGGAGCCGATAGTGCATGTCCGGCCCCGGCGCATTGGCACGCGCCTGCGCCTGCCGGCGGAGGATTTCGGCAAATAGATCGTCGCCAGTCGCAAAATCCTCGTAGCCCGAGGCGTCCGTGTAGACGTGGTCCGAATCCTCGGCGAAATCCTTGTAAAAGCGCTGGCGCGGCCGCTCGGCGCCGGCCGCGTCGATCTCGCCGCGGTCGAAGCGCGCGCGCTTGTCCGCATCGGAGAGCAGATCGTAGGCCGAGGAGACCTCCTTGAACTGCTCCTCGGCGCTTTTGCTGCCGGGATTGAGATCGGGGTGGAACTTCTTCGCGAGCTTGCGATAGCTCTTGCGGATGTCCTCGAGCGACGCGCTCTTCTCGACGCCGAGGATTTCGTAGGGGTCCCTCAAGGTCTGCTCCTCACCGGCCGGCCTCGGATCGCGACGCTATGTGCACGCAGACTATATAGGGAGACTTTCCGGGCACCGCAGGCCACGCTATCCGTAGCGCAAGGCTTCGATGGGATCGAGGCACAAACAAAGAGCCCCAACTCACGATCGCGAGCTGGGGCTCCCTGAGTCGGATACGGGGGCGACGGTTGTACCCGACGTGGCGCGAAGACTAGTCCTCAGCCCATGATCCGGTCGAGTTACAAATCGGTAACAAAAATCGGCGCGCTGCAGCGCCGCACGCAGAGGCGTACCGGAAATGGCACGACCAATTCGCCAAGGACAAGATCAGCAAAGACTGATCGCCGATCGGATCGGACCAGGCGTCAGCCTTTCCCGAATTCAGGGGCGGTTAAGCGTGCCGTACGCCAGCGCCTCACGCATCCGCCGCCGCAACCGCGCGCTCCTCGGCCTTGCTCTGAGCCCGCCCCTCCCCCGCCCGCGCCGGCTCGAGCGCGGCCGCAACCGCGTCGTCCACCCGCTCGAGCCAGATGAACTCCATCTGGCGACGGACTTCCTCGGGGATATCCTCGTAGTCCTTGCGGTTGCGCGCCGGCAGCATCACGCGCCGGATGCCGGCGCGCGCGGCAGCGGTGACCTTCTCCTTGACGCCGCCGATCGGCAGCACCAGGCCGCGCAGGCTGATCTCGCCGGTCATCGCGGTGTCGCTGCGCACCGTGCGATCGGTCATCAGCGAGACAAGGGCGAGGAACATGGCGACGCCCGCGCTCGGGCCGTCCTTCGGGGTCGCCCCCGCCGGCACGTGGATGTGGATGTCGCTCTTCTCGAAGCGCTCCGGATCGATGCCGAACGACACCGCGCGGTTCTTGACGATGCTCAGCGCCGCCTGCGCGCTCTCCTTCATCACCTCGCCGAGCTGGCCGGTGAGGATCAGCTTGCCATGGCCAGGCAGCCGCGTCGCCTCGATGAAAAGGATGTCGCCGCCGACCGGCGTCCAGGCGAGCCCGGTCGCGACGCCCGGCACGCTCACGCGCATGGCGACCTCGTTCTCGAACTGCGGCGAGCCGAGGATCGCGGCGAGATCGCCGACCTCGACGCGGATCGGCCCGCTCTGGCCTTCGGCGATGCGCACCGCCGCGTGACGCAGCACCTTGCCGATCTCGCGTTCGAGATTGCGCACGCCCGCCTCGCGCGTGTACTGCGCGATGATGGCGCGCAGCGCCGCGTCGGATATCTCCGCCTGGCCGGCCTGCAGGCCGTTCGCCTCGAGCTGGCGCCGCACCAGATAGCGTTGCGCGATCTGCAGCTTCTCGTCCGCCGTGTAGCCGGCGAGGCTGATGATCTCCATGCGGTCGCGCAGCGGCCCCGGGACGGTGTCGAGCATGTTCGCCGTGGTGATGAACACGACGCGGCTCAGGTCGAACGGCACGCCGAGATAGTTGTCGCGGAAGGTGTTGTTCTGCTCGGGATCGAGCACCTCGAGCAGCGCCGCGCCCGGATCGCCGTGGATGCCGGCGCCGAGCTTGTCGATCTCGTCCAGCATCATGACGCAGTTGCGCGTGCCGGCCTTGCGGATCGCCTGGATGATGTTGCCGGGCAGCGCGCCGATATAGGTGCGGCGGTGGCCGCGGATCTCGGCCTCGTCATGCACGCCGCCGAGGCTCACGCGCACGAACTTGCGGCTCATGGCGCGGGCGATCGACTGGCCGAGCGAGGTCTTGCCGACGCCGGGCGGTCCGACGAAGCAGAGGATCGGCGCCTTGCCGTTCGGCGCGAGCTTGCGCACCGCCAGATACTCGATGATGCGCCGCTTGATCTTGTCGAGGCCGTAGTGGTCCTCGTCGAGAATCTTGCGCGCCTGCACGATGTCGATCGGCGTCTCCTCGGGCAGCGCCCAGGGCAGCTCGATCAGCCAGTCGAGATAGCTGCGCACCATGCCGTATTCGGCGGCGGCCTCGGGCATGCGCTCGAGCCGGCGCAGCTCCTTGCGGGCCGCGTCCTCGACCTCCTTCGGCATCTTGGCGTCGGTGATCGCCTTGGTGAGCTCGGCGATCTCGGCCGACTTGCCTTCCTCGCCCTCGCCGAGTTGCTTCTGAATCGCCGCCATCTGCTCGCGCAGCAGCACCTCGCGCTGGCGCGCGTCGAGGGCAGCCTTGGTCTGCTGGCCGATCTCGTGCGACAGGCGCAGCACCTCGATGCGGTTGGCGAGCGTGCGCGACACTTTCTCCATGCGCGCAACGATGTCGATCGTCTCGAGGATCTCCTGCTTCTCCTCCGGCTTCGCGTCCATGTAGGCGGCCGCGAGATCGGCGAGCACGGCGGGCGATTCCACGGACTCGACCGTCGCCAAGAGCTCGGTCGGCGCCTGCGGCAGGAGCCGCAGCGCCTCGAGCAGCTGGTTCTTCAGGTTGAGGAACCGCGCGTCGATCTCGGTCGAGCGCGTCGTCGGCTCGGGAATGCGCCGCACGCGGGCGACGAAGAACGGCCAGCCGCCGAGGAATTCCTCGACCTGGAAACGCTGCTCGCCCTGGCAGACGAGATGATGCGAGCCGTCCGGCGCGGTGAGAAAGCGCACCACGTTGGCGACGGTGCCGAAACGATGCATATCGATCGGCGTCGGATCCTCGGCCTTCGCCTCGCGCTGCATGAGGATGCCGACCGGGCGCTGCTCGCGCATCGCCTGCTGAGCGGCCGCGACCGACTTCGGCCGGCCGACCGTGATCGGCATCACCTGCTCGGGAAACAGCACGGCGTTGCGCACCGGCACGATGATGAGCGCGTCGGGCGGGATCGGCGGGTAGCTCGCAGCCGAGCCGCCGCCGTCGCGGGCGCTCAAGGCTTGCATGTTCTGCGGATCGACCATGTGATTATTCCGATTTCTGCATCGTGATCGCGAGACACCCGTGCACGAAGGCACGGCGTATCCCGCCGTAGCGGCCGGCCGGCAGCCTGACGCGACGCGCAAAGCGGCCTTGCGGCAGTTCGAGCCGGTGAATCACGGCGGTGCGCAATTCGCCCGGCAGCACGCGCGTGCCGGCGACGACGAGGTCGCCGCCCTCGATCGCGACCTCGACCTGATCCGGGTCGACGCCCGGAAGCGCCACCAGGACCAGCACCTCGCGGCCGGTCTCGAGGATGTCGACCGGCGGCTCCCAGGTCGGCAGCCGCGCCGCCGAACGCACCGGCCGGAAAAGCTCGCGATGCAGCCGGTCAGCCCGGGCGAGCATCTCGCAGGCCTCCGACCACATCCAGTCGCGGGAAAAATTGCGTTCCAATTTCAAGCCCCATGTTCAGCTCGGTGGCTGAGATGGGAATTCGGTCCGTGATTTTCAACCACGGGCCCGGCCGGCCCGCGGAACGCACGGCGATGAGCCCATGTCCTGGCGAGAAGCCTGCCCCGACTTGATCGGGGGTAGGCGTTGGTTGGCCGACAGGGACCTCCGCCGCCGCTAGTGCGACATCAGCACCGGCACCGTCATGGTGGCGAGAATCCCGCGGGTGACGCCGCCGAGGATGAATTCGCGCAGCCGCGAATGGCCGTAGCCGCCCATGACGATGAAATCGGTGCCGACATCGGCCGCGTGCGACAGGATCGTGTCCATCACGTCGCCGTCGGTCGCGACGATGCGTTTCACGTCGACCTTGAGGCCATGCCGGGCGAGGTGCTCGCCGATATCGGCGCCGGGAATTTCGTCGCTCTTGCCGGCGTCGCCTTGCACGATCACGACCTCGACCGCCTTGGCGCGTGCGAGGAACGGCATCGCGTCGCCCACCGCGCGCGCCGCATTTCGGCTGCCGTCCCAGCAGACCATCGCGCGGTCTAGCGTGAGCGCGCCCTTCTGGATATAGGGCACGACCAGCACTGGCCGGCCGGAATCGAACAGCGCCGCCTCGATCATCAATTCCTCGAGCGGCGCCTTGCCGGGCTCGGCTTGGCGCACGATCGAGAGATCGAAGCGCCGCGCGATCCGACCGAACATCTCGGCGGCGCCGGCGAGACTTGCGTCGAGCCGGCGTGTTTCGGCCGAAATGGCGTTGCGCCGCGCCGCCTCCTCGAAGCGGGCGATCGCGGCGTCGGCGGCCTCCTGCGCTTCCTCCCGCTGCTCGTCGATCCAGTCGGCCGGGACCATGTCGCCGATGCCCATGGTGGGCGGAATGAACGGATCGAGCGCGAACGCAATGCCGGCGAGATGCGCCTCGAAGGCGGCGGCGACCGAGACAGCATAGTCGATGGTCGCCGTGCCGGGCGTCCGGTTGGAAAGATGGAAGGCAATATCCTTGATCATATCGGCTCCTGCATGCCGGTGGCGAACGCGCCGCATCCTAGCCGAAGATGCGGCGCGACGTCATAGCCCGCGGCCGGGCGGCGTCTTGTCGCGAAGAACGCGAGCCCCGGGGATGGGCCGAGGCTCGCTCAGTCGCTGATCGCCCGGCCAACCCAGCTATCTCCGACCTTCACGTAGCTGCGCTTGACCGCCGCCCAGGCGATACGATGCGCCGCCTCCTCCTGACGCGGATCGCCCGCGTGCGCCGCGTAGGCATGGTTGAACGCCTCGCGGTAGATATCCTGGGCGTGTGGCGGCAGATGGCGGCGGACGGAAGGCGGCAAATCGTCGTTGGCTGCATAGGGCATGGGGGGCCTCCACGGATTCCCCCGTAATCTTGCGCAGGACTTTGTCCGACGCCTTCCCTCAATCGCGCGGGTCTGCGGCGAGGCCCGCGCATGACTGGTTTGATGCAGATCAACGATCCGCCAACGTGTTCGTCTTGCATGTTTTGCGGGTCGTCGTGCGGAGGCAAGTCTGGTGAAGCACGGCAGTGAAGCGTCTTCGGGGCGTCGATCTGGCCTGGGCAATGAACCACGCAGCTTGCGAATCCCGCCGGCAAGACCCGCGGCCGTCCCGCTCGAGCGCCCCAGAACAGATTTCAGGGCGGAGAGCGGACGGCGCGGGTCCTGATTTTTCAGGCAGGCCGTTCGGCGTTGAAGCACGCCGCGCCGCTTCGCAACCCGCTATCGCCCAGCGAGGGAACGGTGTTGCTGACCGGCCGTTCGCGGAGATCTTGTCGCGCGATCAGGCATTCAGGCGGGCGAGCGTGGCGCGCTTGCGCAGCAGGATGCAGCGCGAGGTTGGCAGCTCGATCGCACCGTCGTTCTCCAGCGTGGTGAGCGTGCGCGAGACCGTCTCGATGGTGAGGCCGAGGTAGTCGGCGATGTCCTGGCGCGACATCGTCAGCGCCACCGTATTGCCGTCCGGGACGCGTTGCGCCATTTCGAGCAGGAAACAGACGACGCGCTCCTGAGCGGTCTTGACCAGCAGCATGATATGGTCCTGCACGCGCGCGAGCTCGCACCCCGCAAGCATCCACAGTTGGCGCCCGACATTGCTGTCGCGTGCCGCAAGACCGAGCAGCGCGCTGCGCCGCACCACCAGAACCTTTGCCTCGGTGATCGCTTCGGCCGAAAAGGTGTGGTCGTCGCCGACTTCGAGGCCGAAAATGTCACCCGCCATGTGGAACGAGCCGATCTGGCGACGTCCATCGGTGAGGATCTTGGACGTCCGCACGGTGCCGCTCACGACCTTGTAGAGGTAGTCGGCCGGCTCGCCTTCGCCGAAGATTTCCGAGTTTCGCGCGAAGGTCACGGGAGCGCCCATCATGTCGATGGCACCGGCAAGCGGCGGAGAGCCGGGGACAGTTTGCGATCCGCCACCGGGGACTTGCTTTGAAGCGTTCTGGACCGTCGTCGGCATCAGCATGGCGCAACTCCATTGGGTTGATGCACCATCGATAACGAGCGGCCCCGGCGGACGAAATTCAGATATTGCACCTAAGGGGAATCCCCTAGGGGATCGATCAAATCGCATGTCTTGTGTCGCCGGATCGTGGCAAGATGGGCCTTCCACATGGCTTCCCACATGACACTCGATCCCGGCCCTCTCCTCACCGATCTCTACCAGCTCAACATGATCCAGGCTTATCTGGACCATGACGAGAGCAAACCCGCGGTGTTTGAATTCTTCATCCGCTCGCTGCCGGCGCGGCGGCGTTTTCTCATGGCGGCGGGCCTCGAGCAGGTGCTTGATTTCCTCGAGACTCTGAAGTTTTCGCCGGCCGAGATCGACTGGCTTGCGTCGACCGGGCGCTTTAGCAAGCGCCTGCTCGACTATCTCGCGTCGCTGCGGTTCACCGGCGACGTCCATGCGATGCCGGAAGGCACCATTTTCTTTGCCAACGAGCCGATCCTGCGCGTGACGGCGCCGCTGCCGCAGGCACAGCTCGTCGAGAGCCGCGTGATGAACCTCATGCATTTCCAGACCCTCGTCGCCGCCAAGGCGGCGCGGGTCAAGCTCGCGGCCGGCGACAAGGTGGTGGTCGATTTCGGCCTGCGCCGCGCGCACGGCGCCGAGGCCGGCCTGATGGCGGCGCGGGCGAGCTACATCGCGGGCTTCGCCGGCACCGCGACGGTCCTCGCCGAAGAGCTCTTCGGCATCCCGACCTTCGGCACCATGGCGCATTCGTTCATCGAGGTGCATGACGACGAGGCGACGGCGTTCGAGAATTTCGCCCGCGCGCGGCCGAACAACCTCACCTTGCTGCTCGACACCTACGACACGGAGGCGGCGGCGCGGAAAGTCGTGGCGCTGGCGCCCAAGCTCGCGACGCTCGGAATCACGATCCGCGCGGTGCGCCTCGACAGCGGCGACCTGACGGCGCTGGCAGGAAGCGTGCGCCGCATTCTCGACGCCGGCGGATGTTCCGCCGTCACGATCTTCGCCAGCGGCGGCCTCGACGAGGACGAGATCGCGGCGATGCGCCGCGCCGGCGCGCCGATCGACGGCTTCGGGGTCGGCACCAGCCTGACGACATCATCGGACGTTCCGGCGCTCGATTGCGTGTACAAGCTGCAGGAATATGCCGGCCTGCCGCGACGCAAATATTCGTCGCACAAGGAGACCTGGCCCGGACGCAAGCAGGTGTGGCGCCGCTACGGCGCCGACGGCCGCATGTTGGGCGATATCCTCGGCCTCGACGACGATTCCCACCCCGGCGAGCCGCTGCTCGGCCTCGTCATGCAGGACGGACGGCGAACGCATCCGATGCCGACGCTTGCCGACATCCGCAACCATGCGGCCCGCGAGCTTGCGCGTTTGCCGGAATCACTGCGATCACTCCCGCCGGACGGCGCCTACCCGGTGCAGATCGCAGATGCGCTCAAGCGCCTCGCCGCCGAAACCGATCGGCGGCTGGCGCGACAGCACTGATGTGGCACGCGCACACACACCGGTTGAAGGTCGGGACGGGTGGAGCGAAGCCCTCTAGACTCGGGGTTCATTTCGCCCGCATGAAATTTGAATCGGAGCGCAGGCATGAACAAGACGATCCTCGGCAGCCTCACCGAACGGCACCTGTTGCTGTTCGGGACGATCATCCAGCTGTTCGCGCGCTATGAGCTGCTGATGCAGGAGGTGATGACCACGGTCTCGGGCGCCGACCCCGCCGCCATCAT